>CAYGAS010000093.1:0-17038 GCA_964347935.1 uncultured Nitrospiraceae bacterium
ACCGGGGAGAGTCCCAGCGGGCGCGACATCACCGCCTACGTCGGCCAGGCCGCGGTGGCGGTGCCGGCGAGCGCCATGCCGTGCGCCAGCTGTCACGGCCCGGACGGACTCGGGCGCCCCGAGGCGGGGGTCACGCCCTCGAACATCGTCTGGAGCCATCTCACCAAACCCTATGGCACGCGCGCCATCACCGGCCGGCGCCGGCCGCCGTATACGGCGGAGACGGTCGCGTTGGCCATCCGCGGCGGCATCGACGCCGCCGGCGCGCGCCTGAGCGTCAGCATGCCGCGCTACGAGATGGATGGCTCCGACATGAACGACCTGCTCGCCTACATGCAGCGCCTCGAATGGGACCTGGATCCGGGGCTGAGCGAGACGGCGATCCGCGTGGCGACGGTGGTGCCCCAGGGGGGGCCGAAGGCCTCCCTCGGCGACGCGATCGCTGGCGTTTTGAAAGCGTATTTTGCCGATATCAACGCCGAGGGGGGCCTCTACGGCCGGCGTCTGCAGCTCGAGGTGACGGGCGCGCCCACCCGCGACCTGGTGCTGGCCCGCGTCACGGCGCTCATCGAGCGCGGGGAGACGCTCGCCTTGGTCGCGCCGGTGACGGCGGGCCTGGAGGCCGAGCTGGATCGTCTGGCCGAGCAAAAGCAGCTGCCCGTCATCGGCCCGTTCACGCAGTTCCCCGCCGGCGCCGCTACCCTGGAGCGCTTCACGTTCTACCTCTACGGCGGCCTGGCGACCCAGGCCACGGCCCTGCTGGACTACGCTGCAAAAGCGCGCGAGCTGCGCCAACCGCGCGTCGCCGTGGTGTACCCGAGCGGCGCTCAAGAGCTGCGCGTGGCGCGCGCCATACGCGACCACACCGCGGCCCGCCAGTGGCCGGAGCCGTTGCTGATCGACTATCCGCCCGGACTGATGAACGCCGCGGCGCTCGCCGGCAAGCTGCAGGCGGCCGCGCCGCAGGCGCTGGTCTTTCTTGGGCCCGGGCCCGAGCTGGTGCCCCTGGCTTACGAGGGCGCCCGCCGCGGATGGGTGCCGTATCTGCTGCTCGCGGGCGCGTTGAGCGGCCGGGCGTCGCTCGATCTGCCCGCCGAATTCCAGGACCGCGTGTTTCTGGCCTATCCCACGCTGCCCTCGGACCACACGGCGGCCGGGAAGCAGGAATTCGGCCGCTTTCACCAGCGCCATAATTTGCCGCGCCAGCACCTGCCGGCGCAGATCGCCGCCTACGCCGCCGCCAAGCTGCTGGTGCACGCGCTGCAGGCGGCCGGGCGCAGCGTCAGCCGCGACAAGCTGATCCAGGCGCTCGAGGCTCTGCACCGCTTCGACACCGGGCTGACCCCGCCGCTGACGTACTCCGCCAACCGCCGCATCGGCGCCCTGGGTGCCCACATCGTGGCGGTGGATGTACGCAACAAGCGCATGCGCCCCGGCTCCACCTGGGTCGAGGCCGACTGACACGGGATTTGCTCCCTCGCGCTAGCGCCGCCCGCAGGCCCCGCCTGGCTTGTGGCATCGTCGGCCGCCGCCGCACCCCAATTTTCGAAGCTCGTCCGGACGCGGCGCGTGGCCGCCACGCCTACGGCGCAGCGGACGAGCGGCGGTGCCGCCGAGATCGACGGAATTGGGATATATTTCCCAAGCGCATATAGTTTATGGGCACGCGGGAAGGGAGTCCGCCGCAGCAACGGGGGCGGCCCCACGGCGTGCCTTGAGGGAAGCAACCAGCACACAAGGGAGTGACAGACATGGGAACCAGGGAACCTCAGACGCGCCGGGCGCGGCGACGGATCTACCTTCAGCACCTGGCTTTGGCTTTCTCACTGGCCTTCGTCACCGGCCAGGCCGCTGCCAAGCACAACGACGACCATGATCCCGGTCCCAAGGGCCCGCGGGCGAGCCTGCTGTCGTCGACCACGTGCGCCATAGACGACGACACGTTGGTCGTGACGACGACTCTGACGAACAAGAGTAGCAGCGACATCGTGCCCGAGGTGCGAGGTGGTTACCTCGGTGGTCGGTACAAAACGAGGGGCGAGCCTGGAAATGCGACTCAGTCTTTTGGCGACGTCGCCATTTCAACTCTGACCCTCGTGCCGGCAAACGTTGATCCGGACTTCACGGTCAGCACGAGCTTTAGTCTCTGCGACGGTCAAATGGTCAGCTCCCAGGTGCTTTCCGCGCGCGAGCTGAATGGCGAGTCCGTCATCGAATACGGCATATCAGACGGCAGCGAAGAGAGTCGTACCGTCGAGAATCGCTGCACGGCCGACCCCGTCACAGGGGAGGGCGGCGGCATCAAGGTGGCCGACGTCATCGACGACATTGAAGCGGCCTGTGCCATGTAGTAGCCACGAGTCCTCGGCTCCAAAGGCGACAGGCCTGAATAAGATTAGGCAATGCCCGCCCATGGCGGGCATTGCCGTTTGTGGACATCCGCGCAAGGGCCGCGCTCGCCGCTGGCTCGCGGACCGCGAACGGCCGCGGCCTCCTTTAAACCCGAACCCCGCTCGCCCAGGCCACCCGGGTGTCCGCGCGCACGCGGCGGGCCTGCCGATTTCCCCTTGCCCCGGTCTGAGCGACCCCCGGGGAGGCACAGGACGGGTCAATCTAGCTAAGCTTATGAAAATTAATGGATTTCTTTGCGATAAGGCGGCCGCTGGCGGGTGCGTAAATGGGGGTTTTTACCCATTTACCTGGGAAAAATTTCCCATAAAATGCCGCTATTCCAACAAGGCGGGAAGGGTTTCCGCGAAGAAGAATAAAGAAGGGGGGCATGGACTGCTGCTCGTTGGGTAACGTTTTATAAAACTCTGTAAAGGAGCGTAGTCATGTTCAACAAGCTTTTTAGTACCCGTGCAAAGCTATCGGCGGTCATGGCTCTAACGTTTGCCGCCCTCGGGTTTGCGGGCCTGAGCTGGGCCGGTAACCCGCATTATGCCAATGTCATTGCGAACGCCGAGTGCACCGTGAGTGGCGGTGCCGGCGCGCCTGTAAATGTGCTGGTCACCGCGAGCCTGGAGCAGAAGCCCGCGCCAGGGCCGGGGACGTATGTGGTTGGCAACGTCGCATTCATCTTGGAGCAGCATCTGAAAGCGAACAATTTCGAGAGCATAGACAGCAGTCTGAAACTGGTTCCTATCAACGCCTCGTTCGACGAGGTGGACGAAGGAGAGTCGGTGGACGTTGCCACTGCCAACTATACGGACATCTGCAACGATCCTAATTTCACCATCAACCCCGAGGCCAACGCGATTCGGGCCGTGGTCGAGGTGGAAGTCCTGAACAGCAACCCGAAGCGGAAAGCTGAGCTGATTCACACGGGCCGCTGCATCAGCTTCGCGAATCCCTGCCGGTAGCCCGGCAACTGAGCGGCTGCTCGGGGCGGCGTCGAGATACACGGGCCCGCCCCGGCCGAAAGGGCGCCGTGCCTTCGGGCAAGGCGCCCTTTTTTATCTGACGCGGCACACGATGCCTGACCCGGGCCGGTGACAGCACCTGCGTCTCGCGGGCCGGCACGGATGGTGTGTCCTGCGGCGTCGCTCGCCGCCGCCGCGTCGGCGCGCCTTACACCCGCAGCGCCTGCCCCGGGCGACGGCAGCTGGCGCGTAAGCTGTTGAACCTAAACCAGTATATTGCCACTCACGCGCCGTGCGTGCCCGCATCGAAGTAGGGAATCTACCCATTTACTTCACTCATCTTACGCCTAAACTAGATGGCCTCTTCGAGTCGGGAAAGGTTTTTCCCCCAAGAACAACAACATAGTGCACGGACTGCCGCTCGTTTTTACAAATCTTTGTGCAACGTTTGAGGAGCGTAGTCATGTCAGAGAACCCGACACTAAAAACATGCGCTATTCTGATCGATTTCGTGAGTCGACACGCCATGCTGGCGGTGGCTGGCCTGGCGCTTTCGCTTGCCGTCGCTGCCGGCCCCGCCGCCGCCCAAAACTCGAATTCCGGCAAGAAAGGCCCGCGGGCGAGTGTGAGTGCGGCCACCGTGTGCGCGCTAGACGGGACCGATTTCACGGTCGAGATCCGCGTCCGCGACAAGACCAGTGGCGACGCGATCCCGCTGGTGAGCGCATGGAACGTCGACGCCTCGTACCTGGAGCGCGGCGAGCCCGGCAACCAATGGCAGACATTCCAGTCCGCGGGAGAGAGCGGAGTTCAGCTATCTGTGCCGACGACAATCAGCAGCACATTCTCCCTGTGCGCCGCGACGGGAGGCATCCGTCCGGAACTTGTTGACGCCAGGGCGCTGAACGGCCTCACCTTGATCACGTACGGCAAGGACGATGGGGCCGGTGGCGTCGCTGACACGCGGAACATCAATAACAAGTGCAGCGACGATCCGGAGACTCTGGAGGTCATCGAGCCCGCGGGTATCAAGTTGACAGAGGCGGACATTTACTTCATCGATGTTGCCTGTGCTCTCACGCCGCCGGACAGCACCGCTCTAACGGATACGAGCACAACGACCACCGATACGACGACAACCACCGAGTCGACGACGGAGACGACCGCGACCACGGACCCGACCACGACCACCGCAACCACGGAGTCGACGACGGAGACGACCACGGCCACAGACCCGACCACGACCGGGCTCTGAGTCAGGATTGCGCCACGGATACCGCAAACGGGCAGGGCGCAACGTCCTGCCCGTTCTTCTTGCGCCGCCGGGACGGTGGCAATCCTTGACAGCTGTGGGCATTCGCACCTCGCCCAGGCCCTTCACGCACGCCCTTTTGGCCTGCGCCGGCAGGCGCGGTGTCGTCTTCCCTTACAAATGGCGAAGAAAAATGGGGAGTTTCCCCACTAGACGCCTTAAGCGGATGTGAAACAATGGTTTCGATCGCAAGCGGCCGTTCTTGCGCTGAGGACAACGCGGCGGCACGACATTCATTATTATAAAGAAGCACCACATAGAGTGAAGTACCACGAGGCCCCATTCCAATGGCTAGGGTAGTTTCGACCGAAGCCCTTTCCCCGATCGAGCCGCGCGTGCCCAAAGGACCAGGATCGCGGTCCATACGGGTATTGATCATCAATTCGTCGGGGCTCATGGGCAAAGCGGTCGCGGCCTTGCTCGAAGCCGAACCTGGATTTGAGATCGTGGGAATGGTCAAGGGCTGCAGCGACTGCCAGAAATGCGTCGCGACGCTCAGGCCCGACGTCGTGCTTTGCGACCTCGATGCAGAGGCGGCCCGTGGCCCGCACTCGCTTGGCCGCTTCCGTCACTGTCTGCCCGACGTTCCGGTCGTCGTTCTGAGCGGCGACGACAGCGAGCAGCGCGTCCTTCAACTCGTCAAAGTGGGCATACAGGGCTTTGTGACCAAGGACTCCTCACGGCGCACCCTGGTCGACGCCATCCGCAGCGCTAGCCGGGGTGGCTGTTTTCTCGAACGGGGGATCCAGTCCAAGCTCATGCGCCTGTTCGCGAACGGGGGCTCTGGACGCGATCCGTGGCAACGCCCGCTGTCGGAGCGGGAGCAGCGGATACTCCGTCTGATGGTGGACGGTCTCACCAACGGGCAGATCGCGCAAAAGGTCTTTCTCAGCACGAGCGCGGTCAAGTACCACAACGCCGCGATTTTCAAGAAGCTCGGCGTCTCTGGCCGCGCTCAGGCAATAAAGGCCGCGATCCAGCAGGCGCTGGTCTGATCACCCCCTCGCCCGCAGTCATGTCCCGCACGTAGCGCCCGAGGTTGTTTAGCGCGCGCCCGGCGGCTTCGCGCTAACCCTGGCCAACAGGCCAAACCAACCTTGGCCAGTCGGCCAAAATTGCTTTGGCCGGTTGGGGCGCTGCATTTCGCCACTCGTCTAAAAAAATTTCATCCATCCAGCCAAGCATTTTTGTCTTGCCGATTATCGCGAGCGCCGCGCGACTGCGCCGATAATCCGAACTCGTCTAGGTTCGCCAGGGATTCGCCACTGCATCAGGCAGGCGGCGGAGGAGCGTGGTCTCGACCGGTAGGAGCGCGCGCATCGCGCAGCTTCAAACGATCGGGGGCCACGGCGGCGAATGAGCGCAACGGGGGAATGCGCGCACCTTAGCCTTCGACAACATGCAGGCTTCTGCTTAGGTGATGACCATGATGCGCATTGCAAAGACTATGAAATCGACTGCAGTCTCCACGCTCTCTGCGGGCGTCGCGCTGTTCGCGCTGATGCTGGCCGGTCCCGGTCAGGCGCACGCCGCGCCGACCGACGTCTGCAACCGGATCCTCACGGCCGACATCGTCGCCTTCGACACGCCGCTGATGTGGAACCGCTTGGGCGCGCAGAACATCAACGCCCAGATGTTCGCCTTGAAGCGCGACGTGATCGATATTTCGGGAGGCCCCAATGATGGCAAGCCGCTGACCGCCGGGGGAGACGCAATAGCCGGTAAGGTCGCGCTGCGACCCGACAAGCGCCCGCGCCCGCTGGTGCTGCGCATGGGCACGGGCGACTGTCTGAAGTACCGAGTGACCAACCTCCTCACCCCGACCGCGAATCCCTTCAACGCAAACGAGGAGCGAAGCGGCATCGACTTCGCACTGCACATCAACAACCAGGTAAAGGACCGGCGCGTCAGCCTGCACTTCCAGGGCGTGGAGCTCGTCAACGACATCGCTGAAGACGGCTCGCGTGTGGGTAATAACGCCACCAGCCTCGTCGCGCAAAACGCCGTGGGCCCGTGGGTCACCGTCCACGGCCGCGAAGACGGCAGCTTCGTCGGCACCAGCCTGGGCGCCACCACCGGCGGCGAGGGCCTCGGCGGCAACACCGCCAGCGGGCTCTTCGCGCTGCTCAACGTCAATACCATCAACTCGGCCTTTTACCGCAGCCAGCTCACCCGCGAGGAGATGGACCTGGCGACCACGGGAACTTCAGCCACGGGACACCCGATCATCGACTACGAAAAGACCTATCCGCCAGGCGAGCCCTGGGCTTCGGAGGGCAAGGCCGGCCTGCCAGTCCTGAACATGGTCAAGGTTACCGGCGCGAAGACAGGTGAGATCGTGCATTCGGACATCAACGCCATCGTCGGCTACGGCCCGGCCCTCGTTTTCGCGGCTGCCGGCGACGGACCCTATGCGGGCAAGATCGGCCATTTCCCGCCCTACGTCTACCCGCTGGAGAGCGTCGGCAAGCGCAACCCCACGGTGCCGAACCGCCTCGAGCCCTTCCGCGAGTTCTCCGTCATCTTCCACGACGAGGTGGCGACCAAGCAGGCCTTCCCGGGCTTTTTCGAGGACGCGGTGCTCGAGCACACGTTGCACGGGGTGCGCGACGCCTTCATGATCAACTACGGCTCCGGGGGCATCGGCAGCGAGATCATCGCCAGCCGCCTGCGCGTCGGCCCCATGCACGACTGCATCAACTGCGCCTACGAGGAGTTCTTTCTCACCGCGTTCACCGTCGGCGATGTCGGCATGCTGGTGGACGTGCCGGCCAACACCGGGCTCGAGAACTGCGACATCAATCTCAACAACTGTGCGGCCACCGGGCCGAAGGCGAACTACGCGCTCTACCCGGATGATCCGTCCAACGTGCACCACGGCTACACGGGCGACGCCACCGCGTTTCGCAACGTACACGCGGGACCCGGCGAGGCGCACGTGTTCCATCTGCACAATCACCAGTGGCTGTTCAACGCCGACGACGACAACTCGAGCTACCTCGACGCCCAGGGCCTCGGCCCCGGCGCCGGTTACGCTTACTGGGTGAACCTGGGCGGCGGCGGCAACCGCAACAAGACCGCCGGCGACGCCATTTTCCACTGCCACTTCTATCCCCACTTCGCCCAGGGCATGTGGGAGATGTGGCGGGTGCACGACACTTTTGAGCAGGGCACCGAGTTGCGGGCATCCATTGCCGGAGCTGACGGGGTGCTGGGCAACGGTGACGACGGCGGGCCCCGCGCGTCATTCGTGGACAACGGCCTCGGCATCGGCAACGGCACCCCCGCTGCGGGGGCACGCGCGCTGCCCGATGGCGAGATCGTGGCCGGTACGCCCATCCCGGCGGTCGTGCCGCTGCCCGGCAAGGCCATGGCGCCCATGCCGGCCGCCGGCGTGACCGTCATGGCCAACCAGAACCAGGTCTGCGTTGGCGACGCCCCGGGCTTCGGGCTGGAGGCAAGGAATGGGAACGGGAGCTGCCCGACGGGCTCCCTGCGCCCCACCGGCAGCCTGGCAGTCGTGCCACGCGATACTTACCCGCCAGGCCATCAGCTGGCGGGCACCATTAAGAACCCCGGCTATCCCTTCTGGATCGCCGGCATCGAGCACACCGTCGGCCAGCGCCCGCCGACCCCGCCGCTTGACATGATCACCCGAGCGCAGGCCGAAGCGTTGGCCGAGGGGCCAAACACGCTGTGGGATCATCCCGGCTTCGCCGATGCCGATGCCATCGACGGCTGGGACGGCGGCCTGCCGCGATTCACCCTGGACGGCTTCGCCGCCGGCGGCGAGGCCATCGTCGCCCTCACGCGCCTGGATTTTTCCCGCGAGATGGTGAAGGCCAAGCCCTTCTTCTTCCCCGAGGAAGGCACCGATATCGAGCAGGCGGCGATGCGCTACCACGCCCAGCGCTGCCACGACACCTCGCGGCCCGACGGCACCTACGTTGACTGCGACGTGCCCGACGGATTTGGACCGGGCTTCGTCATGAACGGCGCGCTGCCGGTGCCCGGCGCGCCCTACAACGAGCCCTGCATCGACGACCAGGGCACGCTGCTGGCGGAAGACGTGACCGGCTACTTCTTCGACGGCAACCTGAACGCCTGGTGGGACTACGCCGGCATGACGACACAGGGCCGCTCGCCGCACAACGCGCAGGACCCGCGGGTCTACAAGGCGGCCAACGTGCAGTTCGACGCGGTCTTCAACAAGCAGGGCTATCACTTCCCGCAGGAGCGCATGCTCACGCTCTGGCAGGACGTTATCCCCACCATCAAGAAGCAGCGTCCGCCCGAGCCCTTCGTGCTGCGCCTGAACACCTTCGACTGCACCCAGTACGTGCAGACCAACCTGGTGCCGAAGACCTACGAGCTGGACGACTACCAGGTGCGCACGCCCACCGATGTCATTGGTCAGCACATTCACCTGCCCAAGTGGGACCTGGTGAGCGCCGACGGCGCCGCCACCGGCTGGAACTACGAGGACGGGATCCTGTCGCCGGAGATGGTGGTCGAGGTCATCCACGCGATCAACAGTTATGTTGCAGCCCATCCTGGAGAAAAGCCCCAGGTCCTGAGCTATGCAGCTAACACTGGCAAGGACGGCCAGGATGTCATCGACTCGGACGACCGCAATGTGACGGCGCTTGGTCCGTTGGAGTCGCAGCACCCGTTCTTCGGCGCCACTGAGTTCAGCGAGAAGTGGGTCGGCGCGCGCAGCGGCATGCAGCGCTGGTTCGCCGACCCGGTGGTCAACGTGCAGGGCGTGGACCGCGGCCTGGGCATCATCTTCACCCACGACCACTTCGGGCCGTCCACCCACCAGCAAACGGGCCTTTACGCCACGGTGCTGACGGAGCCGGCGGGCTCCAAGTGGGTGCACAACGAGACCGGCACGGTGCTGGGACAGACGCCCGACGGCAAGCATCAGCCGGGGCGCATCGACGGCGGCCCGACGTCCTGGCAGGCGGCGATCCTCACTGGCAACGACGGATACAGTGGCCAGTACGGTGAGTCCAACAACGTCGGCGCCGAGCTGGTCGACGACCACCGGGAGTTCTTCCTCGAGTACCAAGACTTCGCGCACGCCTACCAGCCCGAGGTCTACGTCGGCGCCAACGATCAGGGGTTCGCGCTCGAGGAGTATCAGTTCGCCGAGGGCGACCAGATCTCGCCGGGGCTTTTCCTCAATGTGCACCAGATCGCGGCGGCCCCGTTCGGCGGCGTCACCGTGGACACCTTCCGCGACGCCATCCAGCCGTCGTACCGACTGGAGGCGCCGCACAACGCCAGCACGTCCAATTTCCCGCTGGACGTCTGGATCTTCCCGCCGGACTGCCCGGGCGGCGTGCCGCGGCCGTGTGCCGAGGCGATCACCGCCGACGACGCCGGCATGTACATCGTGAATTACCGCAACGAGTCGCTGGCGGCGCGCATCTACGACCCGAACAAGCCCGGACCGGACGCAGAGGTGGGCAAAGACTGCAGCAATCCGGCGAATCGTAGCGGTTGCGGCACCCAGGCCGACGGCAAAGCCGGCGATCTGGCGTTCGCCATGCAGAGCAACGTGCAGCGCAAGATTGCCGCGCTCAACGACAAGCTCGGTCTCGCGCCGGGCACTTACGCTGGCGACCCTGGCGGATGTTCGGACGGTACCGGGACAAACGTGTTCTGTCCTCCGATCAACGACCTCGCTGCGCTCGTGGGCGGCGATCCGTTCACGCCCATGCTGCGCACCTTTGACGGCGACCGCGTGTCCGTCAAGAAGCAGGCCGGCGCCCATGAGGAGGAGCACACCTTGATCGTGCACGGTCTCAAGTGGCTGCTGGGCGGTGGCGGCTACGGCGAGGCCAAGAACTCCGGGTACCGCAACGCCATCGGCGGCGGCATCTCCGAGAAGTTCAACTTCAGAGCGCCAGTGTTTGCGGACAATGGCCAGCGCGGCGACGCCGACTACGCCTACAGCACCAACGCCAGCTTCGACGGCTGGAACAACGGCACCTGGGGCATCCTGCGCAGCTACAGCTCCAACCGCAACGACCTGTTCGCGCTGCCCGGTAACGATCCGACAAAGACCGTCAACATCGTCAACGCCAGCGACTTCAACGGCGTCTGTCCAAGCAGCGCGCCGGTCCGTCGCTACGACGTCACGGCGGTGCTGGCCGAGGACGTGCTGCCGCGCCCCGACGGCGTCACGGTGCAGGATCTCTTCCCCAACGCCCACGAGGGCCGGGCGCCCAACCCCAACGGCGGCACCCTGGTGTACAACTCGCGGTCTACCGCGGTGGGCGACGCGGACGGAGCACTGCCGCCGCGAGAGAGGAAAGGTCCGCTGCACGACCCGACGGCGATCCTCTACCTGCACACGGCGGACCTCGTCGCCGACGATGCGGACCTGGCCTACTACGTCAAGAAGCGTAAGAAGGTCTATTACTGGAACTCGGACGACGCACGTTGCATCAACGGCGGGTCCGGCGTGCAGCACCTGCTGCGCACCTGCCCGGTCAAGCTGCGGCCGGCCGAGCCAGAGTATTGCCCGGATGGAAAACAGACTGGCGTAGGTGGACCTTATTCCTCGGGTAAATTCTGCGACGTCGCTTGGTCCAGCCAAGCGACCGAGCCACCCAACGGCGTGTACGACGGTGCCGTTGCGGTGCAGCCCATCGTCATCCGGGCGAACGCCGGTGACTGTGTCGAGGTGACCCTGCGCAACAAGCTGCTGGAACATGCCAAGACCAAGGACGGCTACCTGGTCTACGACGACGGCGGTAACCCGGTGTTCGAGGATCCCTTCGACAAGCCCAAGGGACTGAACGCCGACACCGACGGCGACGGAATCGGCGACACGGCCTACGCGCGGGAAGACATCGACTTCGACTCGATGCCCGACCTCGCCACCGGCAACGCCATCACCGGCATCGTGCGCCGCGACCGTGACAACCCGCAGGGCATGACGACGTTCCAGAGCAACCTCATGGTGCCCTCGGCCACCGTCGGTCTGCACCCGGCCCTGGTGGAGTACGATATCACGCGCAGCGACGGCACCAACGTCGGCCAGAATCCCGAGGGTAATAACACGGCGGGCCCCGGCGAGCAGGTTACCTACCAGTGGTACGCCGGGGTGATCGAGCAGCGGCCTGCCAGCGGCCGGCGCAACAAGCGCAACGTCGAGCTGGTGGCCACGCCGATCGAGTTCGGCGGCTTCAACCTGATGCCGACCGACAAGCTCGAGCAGCCGCAGAAGGGTCTCGTGGGCGCCGGGGTGATCTACCCCGCAGGATCGAGCTGGACGGTGGATGCCGACACCACGACCGTGGCCACCGTAGAGTCCGGCCTGGGAGGCACATTCCGCGATTTCACGACGATTGCGCAGAAGGGCACCAGCCTGTTCTACGCCGACTCTTACCCGGTGGAGAACATCGAGGGCGAGGGCGACTTCGGCGTGGCCGAGGATGCCCAGGACATGGGCCACCAGGCCATCAACTGGGGCACCGAGCCGCTGTGGTTCCGCTTCGGCGTGAACCCCACCGACGGCCACGGCCTCGAGGAGCTCGGCAACTCCGGCGACGCCTACAGCAATGGTCTGGCGGGCGGCGCGGATCCGGAGACCGCCGTGTTCACGGTGAGAGCGGGAACGCCCTTCCGCCAGCACGTGCTGATGCCCACCGGCGCGGGGCGCGGCTCGACGTTCGCCCTGCACGGCCACGTATGGCAGCGCATGCCCTATGTCTGCCCCGGCTCGGACGATCTCGGCCTGCCCGGCAAGTGCGACATGGGTAACGGGCATGCCGGTTCGGCCGGCACGGGCGAGGTCGGCTCCAAGAACCTCGGCGACAACCCCATCAGCTTCGGCCAGGGGGCCATCGACGCCTGGTTCGCGGGCTCGCACTACGAGGTGGTGATCCCGTACGCGGGCGGGAAAAACGGGGTTGACGGCGACTACCTGTTCCGCGACCACATGGGCCTCGGCAACGTCCAGGGCCTGTGGGGGATCGTGCGCGTCGAATAACAGCAGGGTAGGCGGGCATGCCCCCGGTCCGCCGAGGTGGGCGCAGCTTCCGAGAGGTCGCTGCGCCCACGTTTTATCCAGCGATTGGTCGCGCAAGGCAAGTATTTATTTGTAAGTAAGAGGAGACAACCGTGACAGCCCATTCTTTCCATCGGCCTGCAGCATTCATGACGGTCATGGCCGCCGGCTGGCTGCTGGCGGGCCTGGCCGGCGCCGCCCTGCCCGGGGACGCGCGCCAATCCGCTTCCTCGACAGCCGGCGACGCGCCGGCGCTGGCGGCGACGCCGCCGGCCACGCAGCGCGAGACCATCACCCGTGACGGCGTGAAGGTGGAGTTCACGCTCACGCCCTCCGCCGCCACGGCAGCCCAGGGCGCGCTGAAGGAAGGCGAGTTTGCCGAGATCGCCTTTCGTCTCACCAGCGCCGAGAGCGGCGAGCCGCTGCGCAACGCCTACCCCGGGGTGTGGGTGGATATCGCCAAAGCCTGGCAGGCGAAGGAACGCGGCCCGGTCGATTGCAAACAGCGCGTCTCGCTGTACCTGCAGGGGCTGGTGGGCATGCGGCCCCAGATCGACCTCAACAGCTACTACGTGCTGGTGCTCAATCGCGATCCGAGCATCTCGGTCATCGACCCGGTGGTGGGCATCAGCGGCATCACCAGCCTGTATACCACCATCCGCCTCAAGCGCCCCGGCACGGACTGGACCAAGACCGCCCTGGAGCAGTGGATGTACGTGAGCATGGCCACGGCCGGCGAGATCGCGGTGGTGAACCTCGATTCCTTCAAGGTGGAGACGAGCATCGCCGCCGGCGACACGCCGACGCGGGTCGCGCTGCAGCCCGACGAGAGATATCTGTGGGTCGGCAACAACGCCAAGCCGGGCGCGACCGGCGGCGTCACCGTGATCGACACGCTCGCGCGCAAAGTGGTCGCCACGATTCCGACAGGCGCCGGTCATCACGAGATCGCGTTCTCGAGCGACGGCCGCCACGCCTTCGTCAGCAACCGCGGTTCCGGGACGGTGTCGGTGATCGACATCCAGACCCTGAAGAAGCTGCGCGATATCAAGACCGGCGCCGTGCCGCTCGCGCTGGCGGTGTCGCCGCTGAGTCAGTCGCTTTACGTCGCCGACGGCGAGACCGGCCAGATCACGGTCATCGGTGGCGGCAAGCTCGAGATCGTCGGCCGCCTCGAGGCCAAGCCGGGCCTCGGTCCGCTGCGCTTTTCCGAGGACGGGCGCTGGGGCGTGGCGGTGAACCCGTCGGCGAACGAGGTGTACGTGATCGACGCGGCGACCAACCAGCTCGCGCACACGGTGCCCATTGCCGGCAAGCCCTACAAGGTGAGCGTGAGCACGGCGTTCGCCTACGTGCGCACGCTCGAGTCCGAGCGGGTGTCGATGATCAACCTGACGGAGCTCGGCAAGGGCGGCGAACCGATCGTCACCAGCTTCGCCGCCGGCTCCACTGCGCCCTCGAAGGCGAGCGATATCAGCCTCGCCGATGCCGTCGTGCCGGCGGTGAACGAGGCGGCGGTGCTGGTGGTGAGCCCGGCCGACGCCACGGTCTACTACTACATGGAAGGCATGAACGCGCCGATGGGGGCGTTTCGCAACTACGGTCATGCGCCGCGGGCGGTCGAGGTCGCAAACCGCGCGCTGAAAGAAAAAGAGCCGGGCGTGTACGCCGCCACGGTGCGCATACCGACCGCCGGTTCCTTTGACGTCGCCTTCCTGAACGAGGCGCCGCGTTTTCTGCACTGTTTCGCCTTCGAGGCGAGCCCAAATCCGCTGCTGCAGAAGGCGCACAAGCCGCTGGCCGTCGATTTCCTCGTCGACAAGCGCCGGGTGAAGGCCGGCGACGCGGCGAGTGTGCGCTTCCGGCTGACGGATCCGGCAACCGGTTTGCCGCGCACCGACGTTGCCGACGCGCACGTGCTCTACTATCGCGCCCCCAACTTCGGCCGCCGCACGGTGCCGGCGCGCCATGTGGGCGAGGGCATCTACGAGGCTACGCTGGCGCTCAAGACCGCCGGGGCCTACTACGTCTTTATCGGCTCGCCGTCACAAAAAATGAATTACCGCGACCTCGACTACCTCACGCTCATGGCCGTTCGCGCCAAGGGGTCGTGAGGTGACGCGCGGGGGCATCGGCGCGGCGTCGCTCTCACGCCCCCTGGCGAGCATCGGCCTCGCCGTGCTCGTCGGCTTCGGCGCCGCCGCCGCGGCCCACGATGGCCAACACGCAAAGGCGGCGCTTGCGCGCGACGGCGGCGCGGCGCTCACCGAGGTGGACCTGCCTGATGTGGAGCTCATCGATCGCCACGGCCGGCCGACAAACTTCCGCGCCGACGTGATCGCCGAGCGCATCGTGGTCATCAACTTCATCTACACCAGCTGCAACACCGTTTGTCCGGTCAGCACGGCCATCTTCGGTCAGGTGCAGCAGCGCCTCGGCGCGCGCCTGGGCGAGGAGGTCGTTCTCGTCTCGCTGAGCGTCGATCCGGTGACTGACCGGCCGCCGCGCCTGTCTGCCTATGCGCGGCGGCACAACGCCGGCCCGGGCTGGATCTGGTTGACCGGCAACAAGCTCTCCGTGGACAAGCTGCTCGAGGGACTGGGCGCGTACACGCCTAATTACCGCGATCATCCGGCGATGGTGCTGGTCGGCGATGCACGCACGGGCCGGTGGACGCGTTTCTTCGGTTTCCCGAGCCCGGATCAGATCATGAGCAAAGTGGACGGCCTGCTCGCCGCGCGAGCGCAAACGCAAAAGTTATCCGCGACGGCTCCGCAGCGATGATGAGGCACGATCATCAACAGATCGTCATGAAGGCCGACTGCACAATCGAGTACGATCGCGGCAGGATCGTGTTGATCGGCGTGCCGGCCGCGGTGCACCACGAGGCCGGTCGGATCATACGGCGTTTCGCTCGCAGCGGTCGCCCCTTCGAGATCGAGGACAAGGCTTACGGTCGCATCGTGTTGCGGCGGCTGCGCCCGAAACTCGCGGGGACGCCGCGCGGGCAAGACGGTTGACTGTGGGCCGCACGCGGCGTCGACCGCAATGGGGGGACCGATGATGCGCACACTCTTGGCGATCCTGATATCGCTTTTCGCCCTTGGCGCCGCGCAGGCGCAGGACTTCAACCTCGTCGCCAAGGTGAACGGGGAAGGCATCAGCCGTGATCGGCTGCAGAGCAGCGTCGATGTCAGCATGGAGCAGAGCGGCTTTAACTACGGCGGCGTCACGCAGCCGCGGCAGCTCAAGCGGCTGCAGCGCCAGGCGCTCGAGCAGCTGATCGCCCAGGCGTTGCTGTGGCAGCGGGCGCAGCAGGAGGGCTTCGTGGCGTCGGCCGAAGAGGTCGATGCGGCAGTGGCCGCAGCGCGCCAAGGCTATCCCTCGGAACAGGCCTATCTGAACGCGCTCGCGCGAGACGCCTTTACGGCAGAGAGCTTCCGCGAGGACCTGCGGCAGAAAATCTCCGTGCGTAAATGGGCGCACGCCACGCTGGCCGACCAGGTCCAGGTGTCCGAGGCCGAAGTCCATGAATACTACGTGGCGAACCAGGCGCGCTTTGCGCAACCGGAGCAGATCAATGCGCGCCACGTGCTGATCAAGCTCGCGCCCGATGCCAGTCAAGCCACCACCGCGGCCGCACGCCGGAAGATCGAACAGATCCTGGAACAGGCCCGGGCCGGCGCCGATTTCGCCGAGCTGGCGCAGACACACTCCCAGGACTCGAGCGCGGCGCGCGGCGGCGAGCTGGGGTTCGTGGCGCGCGGGCGGCTGGTGAAGCCGTTCGAGGACGCCGCCTTTGCCCTCAAGCCGGGCGAGCTTTCCGGCGTGGTGCGCACGCAATACGGTTTTCACATCATCAAGCTCGAGGCGCGCCGCGGGGCCAGTGTAGTGCCGGAGCAGCAAGCCGCGCCCAAGATTCGCGCGCACCTTGCGGCTGGCAAGTTCCGTGACGCCGTCCTCGAGCGCGTTCGCACCTTGCGGCAGCAGGCGTCGATAGAAATCTTGATACCGCTATAAGCGCGGCCAGCCCGACCGGGGCACCCGCGGCGCATTGGACAAACCACGCGCACACCGAAGGGGCGACACGATGATAAGGACACTGATATTTTTACTGGGCGCGGCGCTTGCGATCGGATCGGCGTCGGCGAACCGGGTCGCGACCGGCGACTTAGCGCCGCCCGCGCAGCAAAAACCGGCGACCCCCGCGGCGGCCGCGGACGAGGACGCCCGCGCGCGCGCCTATTTCACCGACCGGCCGCTGCTCACCCACGAGGGCAAGGCGGTGCGCTTCTACACCGATGTGCTGAAGGACCGCGTGGTGCTGATCAACTTCAT
>CAYGAS010000094.1:0-3861 GCA_964347935.1 uncultured Nitrospiraceae bacterium
CCCGCTACCGGATGTGGCCAACCGCGGTGGTCCGGGCCAGGGCAACAAGATCGCCCAGGATAACATTCGCCAGCGCCTATCTACTCAGTTTGGCGACCGCGCCACCATGCAAGCCTTCGAACAGGGTGGACAATATCACGTCAAGCTGACCATGCCAGTCGTCAAGGGCTGATCATATGGAGCTATCGCGCAAAGGGAACTTGCAATCCCGCCTGAGAAAGCTCGCGACCCGTTTGCAGGCGAGCGCGAAAGCCGCCGACAAGGCGGTGGCCAACAACGGCGGGTTCCTGCCCGATTTCTGCCGTGGCTGGGGCGTGGTCAAAGTGGCGTTGATGGCCGAGCTGCTGGCGATGGTAGTCACTCTCGTTCTCCCGCGCTACGTCATCTCGCCCTATATGCTGCAAAACTTGCTGCTGATATCGATATTCGTGCAGTGGGTCGCGTTGAGTGGCACGGGCGTGCTTTGCCTGACCCACCGCTACTTGAACCGGCTGCCGAAGATACAGGCATTGGGCATGGCTTATCTGTTGCTGCTGGCCACGACCTGGCTGGTCACCGAAGCCACTGTCTGGCTGCTGTGGTTTACTGGTCAGACGGACTCGCCCAGACCGCAGTGGGCGACACACTTGCTCATCGTCACCGTGACGATCGCCGCCTTCGTTTATGCACTACTTTTGCGTTTCCTGGTCGCGAAGCACGAGCTTCGACAGCGGACCGTCTCCGAGGAGCGCACCCGCATCCAGGCCCTGCTGTCACGCATCCGACCGCACTTCGTCTTTAGCACCATGAACGTCATCGCCAGCCTCATTCGCAGTGACCCGCAAAAGGCGGAGTCGGCCATCGAGGATATGGCCGACTTGTTCCGTATGATGTTGAACCAGAACGAGATGCTGGTACCGCTCAAGAACGAGCTCGAGGTCGCGCAGAAATATCTGGCGATAGAAGCCTTGCGCCTCGACAATCGTCTTAGGGTCGACTGGGACGTCGGCACGTTCCCGCGCAAAGCGGCGATGCCGGTACTGACCTTGCAGCCCTTGCTGGAGAATGCCATTCGCCACGGTGTCGAGCCCGCACCGGCCGGCGGCGTCATCGGCGTGCGCCTGTGGGAGCACGAAAATAGCATCTATATTAGGATTATGAACCCTGTTCCACGCGTGCGCGCCAGGAGAGTGGAGGGCGACCAGAGTATGTCACTAGAGGACATTCGCTTGCGCTTCTACAGCCACTATGGCGATGCCGCGCGTTTGGACTACGGTAGTGAAGGGGAGCACTTTGTCGTAACGGCGGTGTTGCCGATCCGTGGAGAGAAGTTGTGAGGATACTGATCGTAGACGACGAGAAACTGGCACGCGACCGCTTGCGTGAGCTGCTGTCGGACATCGGCGGGTATGACGTCATCGGCGAGGCCATGAACGGCAACGAGGCTGTCGAAAAGGCGGCCGAGCTCAACCCCGACATCTTGCTCATGGACATCCGCATGCCCGGCATGGACGGCCTTGAGGCGGCGATGCATCTGAGCGGCATGGATAGCCCACCGAGCGTTATTTTCACGACTGCCTACGACCAACATGCACTCGATGCCTTTGAGGTCAACGCGGTCGATTACCTGTTGAAGCCGATCCGCAAAGACCGGCTGGCCAACGCGCTCGGCAAGGCACGCAAGCTCACTGCCAAGCAGCTGCACGAACTCGGTCAGGCAAGGCCCGAACCGCCCACGCGCACCCATATCAGCGTTCACCTGCGCGGTAATATCCGGCTCGTACCGGTCCCCGAGATTGTCTACTTCCTGGCTGACAGCAAGTACGTCGCCGTGCGTACCGCCGCCGAGGAGCACCTCATTGAGGACTCGTTGGTCAACTTGGAACGCGAGTTCGCTGAAAAGTTCTTGCGCATTCATCGTAACGCCCTAGTGTCAACGGCCTACATTAAGGGAATCGAGAAGAGCCCTTCGGGCACCTGGCAGGTGACCCTAAAAGGTATCGACCGGCGCCTGGATGTCAGTCGTCGCCACGCTGCCGCTGTGCGCCGCTGGGCGCGCAATCGTCCCAACCCCAACTAGCGCTGGCTTCAAGAAGCGACCCGGTCGCGGGCGCAGGCGGCTAGCCATTTGACTTGGCTAGACGCTTCAAACACATTAGCGCTCTGTCATTTCGGCCGATCGGATATGCCAAAAACGCTGCGCATCGCGACTCGCAAGAGCGAGCTTGCTCTCTGGCAAGCCAACTATGTACGCGCACGTCTGCTCGAGCTTCATCCGCAGTTGCGGATCGAGCTCGTCGAGCTGACGACTCAGGGCGACAAGATCCTCGATGCACCGCTCGCCCGTGTCGGTGGCAAGGGACTTTTTATAAAGGAACTCGAGCAGTCGCTGCTGAGCGGTCGAAGCGACATCGCCGTCCATTCGCTCAAGGACATGACTGTGAGCCTGCCCGAGGATTTGCATATCGCCGCCGTCTGCGAGCGGGAGGATCCGCGCGATGCGTTTGTCTCGAATCATTACGCCGACCTCAGTAGTTTGCCCGCAGGTGCGCGCGTGGGGACTTCGAGCTTGCGACGCCAGTGCCAGCTGCGAGCAGCCTTTCCGGAGCTGGCAATTGAAAGCCTGCGCGGCAATGTCAACACGCGCCTGCGCAAGCTCGATGCCGGGGAGATCGATGCGATTATCTTGGCGGCGGCGGGTCTAAAGCGCCTCGGCCTGGCGCAACGCATACGCGCCTCTCTTGAGCCTGAAGACATGCTGCCCGCGGTCGGTCAAGGGGTCGTGTGCGTGGAGTCGCGTCGCGACGACGGGCTCAACCGCGTGCTGGCATCGCTTGACCATGCCCCGACGCGGCACCGCGTGGCGGCGGAACGAGCCGTCAACGCGCGCCTGGAAGGCGGCTGTCAGGTCCCCATTGGCGCCTATGCGCAGCTGGAAGGTGAATCGATCTGGGTGCGCGCGCTCGTCGGCTATCCGGATGGACACACCATCATCCGCGCACAGACCCGCGGACCGGTTGATCAGTCGGCATCGCTTGGTGCGGCGGTCGCAGACGATCTGCTCGCTCGCGGCGCCAAGGACATTCTCGAGTACGTCTACCGTCACGGTGACCGGGACTAAGGACAAAAGTCTCGCGGGTGTACGCGTGCTCGTCACACGACCGGCCGAGCAGGCGCAAAAGCTGGTGCAGCTTATCGAAGCCGCCGGCGGCATTGCCGTACGGTTCCCGATGATCAAGATTGAAGAACCGTCGGACCGATCGGCCCTGCTCAAACAGATTGAAGAGTTGGGTCGTGACGACATCGCCATCTTCGTCAGCGGGAATGCGGTTAACAAGGCCATGCCCTTGATCGCTCGCCGGCATAAACCCCTCCCGCGCCAGCTACAAGTCGCCTGCGTGGGCCAAGGCACGGCGGACGCGCTTGGGCGCTTCGGCGTTTCGGTCGCTTTGGTGCCGCCGGGACGCTATGACAGTGAGGCATTATTACAGTTGCCCGCGCTGCAAAACGTAGCCGGCAAACGCATCGTCATCTTTCGTGGTGAGGGTGGGCGCGAACTGTTGGCGCAAGCGCTACGAAAGCGGGGTGCCGATGTGCACTACGTTGAATGCTATCGGCGCGCGCTACCGCGTGACGACGTGGCAGCACTGCTGCAGCGTTGGGCACGCGGTGAAATCGACGTCGTCACGGTAACGAGCGTTGAGATCCTGCAAAATCTTGTCGCCATCGTGGGCGAGGTAGGACGCGCGCGACTGTTGCAAACACCGCTCGTTGTCATCAGCCAACGCGTGGCGGCGAGATGCCGAGAACTCGGCTTTGCAAACCCACCGTACATCGTCAGCACCGCCAGCGACGAGGGCATTGTGGAGGCGATCAAGGCAT
>CAYGAS010000095.1:0-2087 GCA_964347935.1 uncultured Nitrospiraceae bacterium
CGGTAATGCGTTGCCCAGGGCCTTGTTTCCGGAGCAAATAGGCGGCAAGTCACTTGACGATTATTTCGGCCGCATTTTCTATGCGGGCAGTCATGACGCGGCAGCCAAGGCGGTTAAGGCAGGCAAGGCCGATGCCGCCTTTGTTTCGGAGAACTCGCTCTCGAGAACGATAGACCGCGGCGACTTAAAGGTAGAAGATTTCAACTATCTTTGGGTTTCGCCGGAGGTGGTCTCTAATCCGATCGTCGTCAATACCAAGATCCTGCCGCAGGCGACGATCGAGCGGCTCAAGAGCGTGATGATGAATATGGACAAGGACCCCGAGGGCAAGGCAGCGCTTAAGACGGTGAAGATGGCAGCGATGCCGCCGCTGTCGGATAAGGCATTCGACCCGTTACGAAAAATCCTCGCTGAAAAAAAGAAGATGAAAGAAAAGAAGGGCTAAAGTCCTTAGCAAACGGTTGGCGGGAAGACGGAGTCCCATCAACCGTTTGTCACTCGGGTTTGGAGGTTTGGCGTATATCTTCCGTCCCTCATTGAAGCATGCGCTTGAATCGTGGGCGCTGAGGTTGCCCTGATGCCCCTGCTGCAAGTTCAAGATTTAAAAAAATCCTACACGACCGGTGAGGTAGCGCTGACGGGTGTCGATCTTTCCGTGAGCGCGCGGGAGATCGTCGCCATCCTCGGCTTGAGCGGCTCGGGCAAGTCAACGCTCTTGCGATGTGTCAATCGACTGGTGGAGCCGGATTCCGGCAGCGTCGTGCTGGATGGCGTGGAGATCACGCTGCTCAACAAGCGGAGATTGCGTGAGGCCCGACAGAGAATGGGGATGATCTTCCAGGAGTTTAACCTGGTGGACAGATTGACGGTGCTGGAAAACGTTTTGTCAGGCACGCTTGGATTTACCAGCCTCTGGCGCGCGTTTTCCCGTGCTTTTCCGCAGCAGAGTCTCGACCATGCACTGACGCTGTGCGAGCGCGTTGGGATCCTCGACCATATTAAAAAACGAGCCGATCAGCTGAGCGGGGGCCAGCGCCAACGCGTCGGCATCGCCCGGGCGCTGATGCAAAATCCAAAGATCCTCTTGGTCGATGAGCCAACCTCCAGTCTGGATCCGAAGATCGGCGCGGAGGTCATGGAACTGATGCTGGAAGTCGCGCACGAGGCGCACGTGGCCATGTTGTTCAGCGTCCACGACGTCGGGCTTGCGAAGAAATACTCGGATCGTATCGTTGGCTTGCAGGGTGGCGTCAAGATATTCGATGAGCGCACCGAATCCGTGCATTCAGAGTCGATCGACCGTATTTACGGCATGAACAAACGCGCGGCCAGGGGCTGAGCCGGCGCTGGAAACACTCTCGTGAATCGTATCCTCGTAACCGCAGAAGGAAATCCGCTCCGTGAGCGAGGCACAGTGCTCAGGCGCTACGCGCTTTATGCCGTCGTACTTTTTGCGGCCGCCGCGATGACCGTGCATCTCGTTATCTTGGAGACTGACTGGGGACGCATGGGCACGTTTGCGGAGGTTTTCGGTGTTGTCATGAGCCTCGCCCCGGATCTGTCATTCATGCCCAAGATCATTGGCCCGTTGCTGCAGACGCTGCTGATGGCGTTCTGGGGCACGTTGTTGGCAGTGCTGTTGTCCATCCCGATCGCTTATCTGGCCGCCAGTAACATCACGCCTAATTTTATGGTCACCTATCCGTTGGGGCGCGGCATTATCGTCGTCTCGCGTTCTACCCACGAGATCATCTTCGCGCTGGTGTATGTGGCGGCACTGGGCCTCGGGCCGCTGCCCGGCATCCTGGCCTTGGCAAGCCGCTCGGTCGGGTTCATGGCCAAGACCACCGCCGAGGCCATCGAGAACATCGAGCGCGGGCCTATCGAGGCGATCGAGGCCACTGGTGCCGGCCCAATCAAGCGCTTTCTGTTTGCCGTGGTGCCGCAGGTGCTGCCGATATTCATCGGCAATGCCATCTTCCAACTCGATATCAATATCCGCCGCGCCGCCATTCTGGGCATGGTCGGGGCAGGCGGCATCGGTCTCTATTTTGCCGAGCAAATGAAGATCTATGAATACGGCAACG
>CAYGAS010000096.1:0-8287 GCA_964347935.1 uncultured Nitrospiraceae bacterium
GCCGACCGTTTTGCGGCACGCTGGCAACCTAGCGATAAGCCTTTGGCCCGAGGAAACCGCTTGAGACCGTCGTTAGGTGGCCCCGGCTTTCGCGAGCATGGGGCCTCGCGCTTATTGTCCATCCCGCCCCGACGTCCATCTAAGGCGTAGTGGCTTCAATTTAACTTAAGGTCGCCCTGCTAGGGTGTGGGCCGGAGATATCGAGCAGGGGCACTTCGCAGATGGCCGTAAAGACGTTTCTCACGGTTCTGGGCTCGGGATTAATGTTGGCCGGCACAGCGCCGGAGAGGCTGACCTTCGAGCAGGTGTGGTCACTTTCAGGGATTAGGGTCGAAGCTGCGAACGATCGGCGTGGCGGCCACAGCGAGGTGTTGCGGGTCGCCCTCGAGAAGGGCGCAGGGCAAACGGTCTACCTCAAACGCCAGTGCAACCAATTACGATGGTCGCTGCAGTGCGGACTGAGCGCTCGTCCGACCTACTGGCTCGAAAGGCATTTCATTGGACTCGCCAACGACTTGGGCGTTCTTGGCCCGGATTTGCTTTGCTATGGTGAGTCGCAGCAACCGACCGAGCACCGCGCTCTGCTGATGGTCGCTAGCCTGGACGGCTTCCGTTCTCTTGAAGCGTTGCTGCAAACAACCTTGGCGCGCGAAGACCGACGCACCTGTCTTGTCAATGCAGGTCTTGCCATCCGGCGCTTGCACAGCCAACACATCGCGCACGGGGCTCTCTACCTAAAGCATATTTTCGCCGGTCCCGCTCCTCACCGTGAGATCCGTCTCATCGATTTCGAACGCTCACGATTGCGATATTCCGATAGCGCAGCGAGACAAAAAGATCTTGAACGTTTCTTTCGCCGCGGCTGGCAGCTGACGGCTTGGGACCGCGCGAATTTTGAAGAGGGATATGGCAGACATGTATGAACCGCGACAAGCCATCGTGTCGAGCGAGACTGATAGTTTCCGCTTTCGTGTCAAACACACTCGCGAGGAGGCCGAGGCCTACACACGACGCGACGCCTCCAAACACGCCGCTGAGCTGCGCATGATCCGGCGCGCGTTACCGCTACTCTCACACTGCAAGACCTTCTTAGATGCGCCCTGCGGGGCGGGCCGCGCGACAATATTGCTTGCGCGCGCAGGCTATGACGTAACCGCTATTGACCTCGGCGAAGGGGCGCTTGCCGTATCGCGCGAACAGGCCGTGGAGGCTGGCGTCACGGCGCGATTCGAGCAAGCCGAAATACAGCAAATGCCTTTTGCCGATCGCCAATTCGATGCCGTGCTTTGCTTTCGGCTCTATCATCACTTTCCGCAAGATCACTTGCGCATGCGGGTGATCAAGGAACTCTGTCGCGTCTCACGCCGCTACGTATTGATGTCGTATCTCAACCCTTATGCCTACACCAGTCTGCGACGCCGCCTCGCGCACGGACTTGGTATCAAGACATCGAGACAGCACGCTACGTCGCTACAGAGCATTCGTGAAAAGTTTGCCCATCATCACTTCCACTTGGGGGCAGACATCCCGCGCCGCCGTTTCGTGCATACGCTGCACTTGGCGGTTTTCGAGCGCATCTGAAAATCCAGCTGGAAAATCTCGGACAAGCAGAAAGGGTGAGCGAATCAATGAGCGACCACGCTCTGGAATACTAGCCGTACTTCAAGGCCACCGTCAGTCGACGTTCCAAGAATGACGCTAGCATCATGCAGAGCCGCAATGCGCCGTACAATAGAAAGACCCAGCCCGCTACCGCCTGCTGGCGACTCCTGACCACGGTAAAAGCGCTCGAAGACTCGCTCACGCTCGTCCGCTGCGATACCTGGGCCGCTATCCCTTAGGGTCAGCTCAATCTGGCTCCCCGTGGAAGCGACGGAGACAACAACGCGACCATCCTGTGGCGTATAGCGAATAGCATTGTCCACGAGGTTTCGTACTAGCACGCGCAGGGCTTCGGCGTTACCACGAACGAAATGTGCCCCCTCACTCTGGAGCTCGATATCGATTTTCTTCTCAATCGCGCCGGTCGATAACTCCGCCAATACCTCCGTGACGATATCCGTTAAATTCACGGTCTTAAAATCCTGTAGCCCAATGTCGGGATCCAACCGAGCCATGGTTAACAACTGCTCTACGAGATGGGTGGTTCTGTCTACGCCCTTGATGAGCTGACTAAGGGCATTTTGCTTCTCGCGTTTGTCGGTTGCCCGTTGCGCGACCTCAGCCTGCATTCTCAATCCCGCCAATGGCGTCCGAAGCTCGTGTGCGGCGTCTGCTGTCAGGCGTTTTTCGCGTTCGAAAGCCTGCTGCAGGCGCGCAAACAAGGCGTTCAATGCATTCACAAGGGGCTTCGCCTCAACCGGAATAGGATTGACGCCAACAGGCTGCAAGCTTGAAGGGTCACGCGCAGCAATATCACGTGCGAGTCGCGAAAACGGCGCCAACGAGCGGCCTACACCGACCCAGATCAGCAGCGCCAGCAAAGGTAAGCCTAAGATCAGCGGTACCAACAGCCGCAAGGTGATGCGGTGGATCAACTCGCGGCGAATCTCGAACCGCTCGCCCACTTGAACGCGAATGAGTCCACCCTGTTCTGAAAGAGTAACGACGCGCCATCGGTGCTTCCCGATCGTTTCGTTACTGAATCCGCTGCCGGCAGTAGACAGCGGCACTGCTGGGGCCTGCGGTGAACGGACTACATAGCGGTCGCGGCCGACCCAGATTTGGAAAGCCACCTTTTTTTCGTATCGGTGCCCGGCCAGATGTTCTTCCAGCTCGGTGATCAGTCGCTTTTCGGCTCCACCGCTGCGTGTTTCCTGCAGTTCCTCCTGCATCTCGTGCTCAACCAGTGACATCAGTACCTGTGCAGCTTGAGCCAGTTGAGCGTCGAAAAGATCGTACACCTCAGTGCGGGCATCGTAATAGCTCACAAGTGCCGTCGTCGTCCAGACAACGATTGTCGCCGACAACAGGGTCACGAGCAGGCGACGTCGTACAGAGTATTTCATTGCTCTTTATCTACAACGTAACCGACGCCGCGTATGGTCCGGATCAAGGAAGCGCCGAGCTTCTTGCGCAGATGGTGAATATGGACTTCGACGGCGTTACTCTCCACCTCCTCGCCCCACGGGTATAGACTCTGCTCAATGCGCGCACGTGACAGTACCCTGCCGGCATTTTCAAGCAGCATTTGCAAAAGCGCGTACTCGCGCCCTGAGAGGTTCACGGGCTTTCCCGCGCGGCTCACTGTGTGTGCCGCCGGATCGAGTGTGATCGCACCGTGGCGAATCATTGGCGTACTACGCTCGCTCGCACGTCGGTGTAAAGCACGGATGCGTGCGCAAAGCTCGTCCAAGGCAAAGGGTTTGATCAGGTAATCATCGGCGCCACTATCCAGTCCACCCACACGGTCGGCAACCGTATCGCGCGCGGTAAGAATCAGCACCGGGATGTTGCTATCCTTCGCGCGCAGATCTCTGAGAACCTCAAGGCCCGATTTACGCGGCAAGCCGAGGTCGAGCACGATCAGGTCGTACTGCTCGGTCTGCAACGCGTGGCTGGCCAAATAACCGTCCGTAACCCAGTCTACTGCGTAACCTTCCTGCGAAAGGCCGGCGCGTATGCCGTCACCCAGAATCCCGTCGTCCTCAACCAAAAGCAAGCGCATCAAACCTGCTCATCAGATAATCATGCGTTTATTGGCAATACCGCAAGAACAGTGTCCGTGAGTCATGATAGCGATGGCGCGAAGCAATGAAAACCACCTGTGAACCGGAACGCTTCGCCATGGCAACGGGCACGACACGACGCCCGGTGAACAATCCGCCCACCGGGCGCCAATACGCCGGCCTGTCCGTCTACTTCACCTGAGCGGCGAAGTTGGCCATTTGGCCGTGTTGCTTTCGCATCACGCGATCGACCAATCTTGGCAGAACGCCGTTGATTCGCACGAACAAACGCTCCGGCCACCCGATGTAAACGTCGCACGCGTTGCACTCAATGGCACGGACGATCCGCGCCGCCACGTTTTGCGGCGTGTCCATGCCGACACCGAGCGCCTGATTCATACGATACACGGCAGCACTGTTGAGACGCGTCTGTGTCGCGCGCGGTGCAACATACGTCACATGGATGCCTGTGTCATCGAGCTCGCGCCGCAGGGCTTCGGAGAAACCGCGCATGGCGAATTTGCTGCTGGAATAGGCGGCAAAATATGCGAAAGCGATGGAACCAAAGGTAGAGCCGATGTTGACGATGTGCCCACTACCTTTTCTCAGCATGTGCGGTAAAACTGCGCGCGTGAGCAGCACCGGACCGGTCAGGTTGATCCGGTACAGCCGCTCGATCTGTCCGGGAGATTGCTCCGCAAACGCCCGGAAATCCAGGATTCCGGCGTTGTTTATCAACACGTCAATGCCTCCTAGCGCAGTCAGAGCCTCCTGTGCGATCAACTCGGGTCCAGCAGGTTGGGCCAAGTCAGCGGTGATCACCGAAGCAGCGTTGCCGTGACCCCTGATCTTGGAACATAACTCCTGCAGGACAGGCTCATCGCGACCGGCCAGGGCTACGTGTGCGCCGGAGCCGGCCAATAAGGCCGCTATTTCACGCCCGATCCCGCCACAAGCGCCCGTGAGCAAGACACGTGCATCATTAAGTTGCATAGATCACCTCTTTCTCATTTGCGTGCCAAGGTAATGAACGGAAGATATCGCCATAGAGCCGAAATATAGCCTTGGCGCAATGCACGACGGCCGCCTGGTCGTTGTCTTGATCTAGCCGATTGATCAACTCACGGAAAAACTGCACGTGTCCGACATCGAGGTCTCCGTGCGAGCGCAGGTAGGTAAACGCCTTCTTCGGTAGGCCAAGCGCTTTCTGTAGAGCGTCGGCGGCACGTGACGCCACTTGTACACTGGTTCCCTCGAGCACATACACCATTCCGAAGAAGCCGACTGGATTGCGTCGGTCAATCGTATCGTAGGCATAAGCCACCATAAGTTCCGTTGAAAGATGCGGTGCTGCGTTGCGCATGGCCTCGGCGTTCCCACCGCAGGCACGGATGTCGTTCAAGATCCATTCCTCATGTCCTGTCTCTTCTTCGATATAGTGGCTGACAGCGTTGCGCAGCCACCCAAGGCGCTCGGGCAAGCGCGCCCCACAGGACATCAACAACGGTACGGTGTGCTTAACGTGGTGGTATGCCTGGCTTAGGAAAGCAATATAGGCGGGCGCATCGAGCGTGCCTAAGACCCCCGCTTGAATGAACGGCTCATTGATCAGCGCTCTGCGCTCGGATGCCGTCGCCGTTTCCAGTCGATCGAAAAAGTTCATGCCGATAACTCCTTGGGTGATGCTAGGTAGAGCTGTTCAATACGTGTCCCGTAGTGCTGCCAAACATTCCTGCGACGGATGCGCCCGCTGGCGGTCAGTTGGCCGTTCGCCGTAGAAAACGGCGCATCTGCCACGATCCAGCGTGCAACCCGCGCGTAATCAGGTAAGAGCTTGTTAATCTCAGCTATCGCACGTCGGATTATTGCCGAGCCGTTGACGGTCGATGCGCCAGTCGGCACCACGACGGCGCTGTTCCAAGGCCGCGCCTCGCCGAACACAGCCGCCTGGGCAATGGCCGGATGCAGCGTCAGCTCGCGTTCGATCCACTCCGGCGCCACGTTGCGGCCAAACGAAGTAACAAACATGTGCTTCTTGCGCCCGGTGATATGCAGGTAACCATCGCTATCGAGATACCCCAAGTCCCCCGTCGCAACAATGCGCTCGCGCGACTCGGGACGATCACCGAGGTAGCCGTCGAAGACGGCGCCGGCGACAAGGATCTCGCCATCGTCGGCAAATCCTAGTTCGATATGTGGCAGTGGTTTACCCACGCTGCCAATGCGTTGCTGACCGGGACCGTTGACGGCAACCACAGACGCGCATTCCGAGAGACCGTAGCCTTCGTAAACGGGCACGCCGCAGGCACCCGCCCGGCACAATAAACGCTTCGAGACGGGTGCGCCGCCGACCGCCAGAAAACGCAGACTGGCAGGCGCGCACATCCCATCCTCGACGGCTTCGACTACACCTTGCAGCATTTGCGGCACCATGATGGCAGTGGTTGCCTGCCATGTTTGCATCGCCGCGAGCAACCGTGGAACGTCGATGCGTGCCGCACCATAGGTTCCCAAGCTGTGCAACGACGGCAGACAACAGCTCGCCCCTGCGAGCAGGGGCGCATAGATGCCACCGATATTTTCTAGCAGCGTGCTCAACGGCAATAGGCTGAGATGGCGGTCACCGGGTCGCAGTCCAGCCCGATCGGTAAGCGAGCGCGCGACCGTATCAATGGCTAGCTGGCCAAGGCACACGCCTCTTGGTGTCCCCGTCGTACCGGAGGTATAGCTAATCTTGGCGATCCCTGGAGGCAGTCCCGGCGGTGCTGCCGCATCGATCGACAATACGTGCAGCGAACGCGCGCCAATCGTCTCCATCCTGTGCGAATTGACTGCGATTCCGCCTCTGTTCAGCACCTCTTCCAAGATGGCCGGCGCATCGGTAAATACGGTGTCGACGCCGGCATCACGCAGGGCGTGGAGGAGTTGCCTGCTCGAAAAGAATGCCGGCAACGGGACGACGGGCAGCTGCGCCTTTTGCGCCGCCAGGTCGATAATGGCCCACGCCGGGCTGTTGTCTAACAACAGGCCGACCGCGCGCGGGCGCGCGGCATGTAGCCGCTCGTACTGCCGGCTTATCTCGCTTTGCAGATCCTCAAAACTGAGTGTGACACCGTCACCGATCAGGGCCATTCGGCCAGGAAAGTTGCGCGCTGCCCGGCTAAGCGCGTTGAGAACCGCCTTCATTCCTACTGTGCCTGTGCCCAACGCAAGGGCGTCAATACCGGCAAGCTCGCCTCATCTTTCAGCAGTCCCAGACGATAGGCGCGCTCCCAAAGGGAAATTGTCCCGCAAGAACGTCCGCTCCTTAACAGCTGCGCGTGTAACGCATGGAATGCCTGCGACACATTGCTTGCCACCACCAGGGGACCGGCATCGTAGTAGTTACCCCAATGCTTGTCAGCGTCGGCAATGCGCGCCTTGGCAGCCGCCGCCAGCGGCACGAAAGTGATGCCCAACTTGGCGAATGAGTTGAGCAAGGCCGGCGTTGCCGTGAGTACGGCCCAGCGCAATCCCATTCCCATGAACAACGCGGTCGACAGAGCTATCAGCCAGCGCGCACCACCCGCCGCGCTTGACGCGAGGTTCCCTACCTCGACGATCGTAGATCGTTTCGGCCCCATACCGAGGCGTTGTTTGAGCACCGTCTCGATCGGGCTGTCCAGATACGCCTCGAGGAAAAGTGGCCTCTCCCCAGCCGGACGGAATCCGAGCACGCCGAGCACGTTCTTAGCCGTATCGCGAAGGGCGAACAGGTTCGGCATAAACTCCTGTATTTCTGCGCCGTGTATTTCCTGAAAGCGCTTGTGCACATAATGCTCGAGGTCACGCCGCTGCACATCCTCTCGACGCACGATCGACAGGTCTGAGGGGCGATGATTTACCGTCAAACCTGCCGACCGCGGTGAAGCCGCAATGCCACGAGCAGGTGGATGAACATAGGCTAGCTGATTCACGCCGTACTCCCACTTCTGTTGACTCGCTGCAAATGCTAGTTAACAAGCCTTAAGGGGGCCTTAAAGAAATCGTCACGCGATATCCGGCATCGGCAAGACTGCGCGCCAGCCGCTCTCACCATGGCTTAATATACGTAACGACGGCCAAACCTGCGTGACTGTCGAAAAGACTCGAGTAAGGACACAGGATCCATAGAGCGGCAAATCGCCGCCGTGAGTGCTCAGCCGAGCAAGCGGCAGCGGCCGCGTCAAAAAACACCTACCGTGATGCGGGCACGTTTGCGGTTCCGCTGAGCTGCGCGACGCCGTGTGTATGCTCCGATGTGGCAGGACTCTCGGGTGGAGGGTGGCTCGCGCCCCCAAGGGCCGGCGGAATCTGCGGTCCCTGTCCGCTGGCGCGAAGGCAAAAATGCCGGAAGCGTTTCAGTCGGAAAGTAATAATTTCGCATAACACTATGGCGTTTGCATATTTGGCTGCGACGCCACAGATGCTTGCGCGCTTGCGTGAATTCCCATAGTCTCATCCTGTTCAAACAAATACTCCCGAGTGCCTGCATGCAACACGTAGAAGGACAGCACAGCGAAAACGCCCCTCAGATACGGGTGTTGATCGCCAAGGTGGGGCTCGACGGTCACGATCGCGGGGTCAAAATTGTCGCCCGT
>CAYGAS010000097.1:0-9340 GCA_964347935.1 uncultured Nitrospiraceae bacterium
CTATGGTCAAACGTGGCCGGCAGCCAAGCCATAGTCCGATGACAGGCGTCGCACGATGCGGTCGTTGCAATGTGATTGGTTGGCTTGCCGCTGGCCGTGACGCCGTTGTGGCAGTTAGCGCACGTGCCGGGCGCCACCGTGCTGTGATCGAACGTAGCCGGCAGCCACGCACGGGTGGTGTGGCAGCCGTCGCATGATGCCGTGGTCGGAATGTGGTTGCCGGGCTTAGCCGTCGCGGTCGTGCCGTTGTGGCACTGGCCACAGGTCCCGGGCGCGACGGTCGCGTGATCGAAGGTGGCCGGTTTCCATGCGGTGGTGCTGTGGCAGCTGTCGCACGATGCGGTGGTCGGGATGTGCGTTGCCGGCTTGCCGGTCGCCTGACTGCCGTTGTGGCACGTGCCACAGGTGCCGGGAGCGACGCCGGTGTGATCGAAGGCCGTCGCCGGGATCCAGGCCTGCGTGCTGTGGCAGCTGTCACACGAGGCCGTGGTCGCAATGTGGTTGCCGGGTTTAGCCGTCGCGGTCGTGCCGTTGTGGCACTGGCCACAGGTCCCGGGCGCGACGGTCGCGTGATCGAAGGTGGCCGGCTGCCAAGCACGAGTATTGTGGCAAGCGTCGCAAGAGGCCGTCGTCGGAATGTGCGTCGCCGGCTTGCCGGCGGCCTGACTGCCGTTGTGACACTGGCCGCACGTGCCGGGCGCTACCGTGCTGTGATCGAATGTAGCCGGTCGCCATGCACGGGTGCTGTGACAGCTGTCACACGATGCCGTCGTCGGGACATGGTTCCCGCCTTTGCCGCTCGCAGAGGTGCCATTGTGGCAGGTCGCACAGGTCCCTGGCGCGACCGCACTGTGATCGAAGGTGGCCGGTTTCCATCCGGTGATGCTGTGACAGCTGTCGCACGACGTAGTGGTCGGAATGTGATTGCTCGGCTTACCGACCGCCCGGCTGCCGTTGTGGCATTGCGCGCAGGTGCCGGGAGCGACGCCCGTGTGATCGAAGGCCGTGGCCGGCAGCCAGGCGCTGGTCCGGTGACAGGTGTCGCACGACGCCGTAGTCGGGATGTGGCCGCGCGGCTTGCCAGGCGCTGTTTGCCCGTTATGACAGCGGATGCACGTGCGAGGTGTGCCGTCGATGCCAAGCGTGTTGTGATTGAAACGGGCGGCGCTCCATACCGTGGGGGTATGACAGAGATCGCATTCCGGGCCGGATGGCACGTGATTCGCTGGCTTCACCGTCGTCGCTATACGCGAAGCGCGCGAGTGGCAGCCGGCACAAACCTTTGGCGTACCTTTGAATATGCCGCGCACGTGGCATGATTCGCATCTCACCGACCGATGCGCGCCCCTAAGCGCAAAACCTGTCTTCAGATGATCAAAGCGGCTGCTGGGGCGGACAGATCGTTGCTGATTCTGAGCCAGCTGTAGTCGGCCGGGCTCATCTGCCCGCGCGCTATCGGTTGCCTCGGAGTAGGGCAGGATGACCGCGGCGGCCGGCGTTGTTGCCGCAAGCATCAGGAGCACCAAGACCAAGCAAGCTGGCGCGAAGGCGGTGACCGCACGCAGATACGTCCGATGACTTATGTTAGCGGGAGGCAGATCGGCGTCTTGCCTGTCCATGGCATCCTTGCTCCCTTCCCAAACGTCAACTTTCGTGGGGTCGGTCGCACCTGCGATCGCCCCACCACATACTCAGGTTCGAGATGTCACTTCGCCGCAGTACCGATGCCCGGCTTGATCTTTCGAAAAGACGAGCTGACGTGGCATCTCTCACAAAAAGGCCCGAATGCCCCGGCGTGGATGTCTTCGCTGCGGTGACAGCTGAAGCACGCTGCCCCCATCTGGATTCTTGTCTTCACCGCTCGCTTGTGGCACGTAAGACAATCGAGTCTTTCATGCGCCCCGTCGATTCGAAAACGTGTACGCCTGTCATGATCAAAGTCCCACTGACGCCAGTCTCTGGCATTGTGACACTGCTGACACAACGTCCCCAGGCGGCGTTTATGTTCATCATCCTTTTGATGGCACGCCCAGCACTCCGTGCTGGCGTCCCTGAAAGTCTTATCTTCGTGGCAATCTTCGCAGGGTACGTCTGCGTGCTTACCCAGTAGCGGGAATCGGCTCAGGCCGTGATCAAAGAACACTTTTTTCTTCCAGGATCCTTCGTTGTGGCAGCGCCCGCATTCTTTTCCTTCTTGACCTTTGTGTTCATCGTCCTTTTCGTGACAGCCGAAACAGGTTGTCTTGAGATCTTCCTCATACAGAATGCCTTTATGACAAGCTGAGCATTTTGCTTTTACATGTTTGCCACGTAAGGCAAACTTTGTGTCGCGGTTATGATCAAAGGTGAGGCGTTTCCAATCTCGCGCCGTGTGGCAGCTGTCACACTTGATACCGTAGCGCCCCTTGTGCCCGTTCTTGTCATCGTCACGCTTATGACATGCGTAACAGTTGGTTTTCAGTTTTTCTTTATAGAGCCACCCTTTGTGGCAGGCCGTGCATTTCGCGAAGCGGTGTTTCCCTACTAGCGGAAAGTCGGTGCTTTTCGCGTGGTCGAACAGTGACAGGGTCCAGCGATCGCCGTTGTGGCAGCTTTCACATTTGATTCCAAAGCGACCTTTATGACCTTTAGTGTCGTCATCGCGCCTGTGACAGGCGTAGCAATTTTTCGGCGTCTTTTTGTAACGCTCATCGGCATGACACTCATTACATTCTGTAAAGCGATGCTTACCCTCGAGCGGGAACTTCGTACGGCTGTGATCAAAGCGCACTTTCTTCCACGTGGTGTCCACATGGCAGTTGACACATTTCTGACCCAGCTTGCCCTTGTGGACATCGTCGTCTTTGTGGCAGGCGTAGCAGCGGGATGGCGCCTCCCGGTATTTAGAGGTGGGCTTGTGGCAGTGGGAACATTTGACCTTAGGGTCGGCGTGAGCACCGGCCAACGGATAGTCAGTGAGGTCATGATCGAACGTTTTCATGTCTATGGGTGCAATGTCGCTGTTCCGTCCCTTGTGGTCGGTATGACAAACGTTACACTGCTGTTTCTTGATACGGCCGTGGTAGCCGCGGCCTTTGGCGACATCCTCGGCGACCTGCCGGTGGTCATGGCAGTCCATACACAGCTGGGCCTGAGCCGACTTCTTGAATGGCACATGACACGATCGGCACTCGCTCTCGAACGGTGCATGCCCCTGGATGATCTTGCCTGGGTTGACGATCGCATCAAAGGGACCGAGCGCTGCGGGCACCAGCCCGGGTAGACCCATGAGGGCGAACATCCCCACAAGCAGAGTCAGCGTGCGCGCGGCGACTGTCACTCTCATTGTGGCTAATACATATGCACGGCCAGTACATGGATTACGCCTGTTATCGCAAGCCAAAAAAGTAAGGGAATATGAACAAAGTGCCAAAGGGAGAACAGCCGCTCATAACCGTCGATCCGCGCTACCGATCTGACCGCCTCTAAGTAAGCGCGGATCATTTTCTTTCCGTATGAAAGACGCCGGCGCGTCTTCTCTCTAGACCAGGCGCGTTTGCGCGCGCGCATTTTGATCGCACACCGCAAGTCTCTCGAGGTGAGGGCATAGGTCCATTGCAGGCGGAAGGGTAGCGCCATGAAGCGCCAGAGATTGCGCAGCGGTCCTTTCGACTGAGTGGGTACGATGGTCTGGAAGCGTTCGAGGCGCTGATTGACACGCAGGGCGAAATGAAATTTGGATCGCACGTCCTGTGCGCTGACACCTATCTGCTGCTCCAGGTCGCGTAGAAGCGCGCGCTTACTTGCTAGGCTGCGATAAATCTTCGTATGGAGGTACCGACCCGTAATGCCGCTCAGAAACACCATCCACATAGAGAAGAAAGCGATCGCACCGTTGATGGACTCCAGCAAGAGCTTTGAGTGCAGTAAGATCAATATGGGTCCGAAAATACCTAGAACCATGTGCGCGCGAAACGTGTGTTTCAGCTTCATCCACGTGTGTAAAGCGCGTATGCGCTTGCACAGCGGGTAGAGCAGCGTAAGGAGCATGGCTATACCGCCGGCAAGCCCGAGGTTGTAACCAAGACCGGAGCTCGGGGTGTAATCGAGCCTCGGTACCGCAGTCCACAGCGTGCCGGCCAACAACGCTGTACCGAGCACTAACCATAATGAAGGTAATGTCCCCGTGTTTTTCTGGGACAAAGTCCGGGAATGAGGATAGGTGGGGGAAATTGCGACTTGTTGCTGAGCCATCTTCGTCTAGGGCTAGCGTCGATCCAGGTACAGACTCGCCAATTCCGCCTCAATCGCAACGCGACGTTCGTCATCGAAAGGCAAGGTGCTGATGTAGTCACGCCAGATTTGCACCGCTCGTTGACGATCACCGAGTCGCACCAGGATCTGTCCCTGATGCAGGCGTGCCAGGTGGGCGAGCGTCGGTTCATTGCGCGCGCTTTGTTCGAACAGATGGATTGCCTTTCGCAAATCGGCGCTTTGCTCGCCCTCCATGAGTGCCTGGGCACGCGCAAAGGGGACGCTGCCATTATTGCTGGCGAAATGCTGATGCAGGCTTTCCATGAGCGCTTGGGCTTTTTCCGTCTGGCCAAGCTCGGCATAGGTCCGTGCCAGCAGAATCTGCAGATCAGCATCGTTCGGATGCGCAGCGACTTTGGCCTCTAGACCCGGCAGCAGTTGGCTTAGACTTGATACGACGACGGGAGCCGGGTCCGGCGTGCCTGGCGCGGGCAGACTCACCGGCGCGGTCGAGTCGGAGACATCGTAGGTCAGCGCTCTGGCGCGCCCAGACTCTTGGTTTGCCGTCGCCGTGAAGTGTGGAGCAGCGGCAAACAATGCAGCCGCAAGCATCAAGCCGATGGCGAAACCGGTTGCCAGCAGAATCGGCGGCGATGTTCGAATGATATGACCAGACCGTTCCATCGTCGTCCTCCCTGCGCACGCAAGTAGAAGGCCTGGTTCATCCGGCGAGAGCAATCCGTACACGGCACGGATCTCAAACCGCTGTCAAAAGTTTTTCAGGACACCGGCGAGATTGACCGCTTCCTTCCCTGGATGCCGAGGTCTTCCATGATCTTCAATAAGTGAGTAAACGGCCAACTAAACGTGCCTCAGGAGCCGGCGCGCGTTGAAACCTTCGTGGAGCCGCACCACCACATGCGCATCACCGCGCAGGAACTTTCGTCGGACAACGAAGGCCGTTATCCCATGGTTAGATTCAGTATTGGGACCGAGATCCCAACATTCAAGGTTGTTGTTCCCTTCTTTCGTGCCGTTGGTCGGCCTGCTCGAGTAGATGAAACCTAGCCTGAGAGTCGAGACATGCTCGCGTGTGTGACCCCGAAATAGGGACGGATTCACGCGGCCGCCGCACGAACACAGTCGACTTTAGCTTAAGCTACACAAGCCCCGTCGACATGCGTATCAGGAGGTGCTGGGATCTCCAGTACGGGCACGCCACCGGTGCCTCGACAATAGGGCACGCTCGATTTCTGACCAAAGGACAACAATGGCCGACCAGCAACCGCTGCCAGCGACGTGATTGGTGTTTAACTCAGTTATCGTTGATGGAACGCAACGCAAGATGGCGTGCACGGTCTGCACGGCGAAACCAGATTCATGGCACTGCTTTCGAACGACTATCTGGCATACACCTTATACATACTGCCTTTAATCGCGGTGTTTTTCGTTTTTCTACGCCGCACGAAGTCCAAATATGAACGCAGCCGCGCCACGCTCCAGGCAGCAACCGATGCTGGTCTTACGGAGCCTGCGTCGCTGCATCCGCTTATCGATCCAAACCGCTGTCTGGGTTCGGGGGCCTGTGTAACGGCTTGTCCGGAAGGAGATGTCCTGGGATTGATTAACGGTAAAGCTCATCTGATCAATCCCGCCCACTGTATCGGCCATGGTGCGTGCAAGGCGGCCTGTCCGCACGACGCCATTACGCTGGTATTTGGCACCGAAAAAAGGGGCGTCGATATTCCGCACGTCACCCCTTCTTTTGAAACCAATGTGCCCGGTATTTTTATTGCGGGGGAATTAGGTGGGATGGGACTGATTCGCAATGCCATCGAGCAGGGGAGCCAGGCGATGGAATCGATCAGGAAGCGGGCAAAAAACACATCCGCCCTGGACGTCTTGATCGTCGGAGCGGGTCCTGCCGGCTTCTCGGCATCGCTCGCCGCATTGCAATATCGACTGCGCTTTCTGACCATTGAACAGGAAGAGCTGGGTGGCACGGTGGCGCATTTTCCGCGCGGAAAGATTGTGATGACACAGCCTGCAACGCTACCGATCATCGGCAGGGTCCGGATTCGAGAAACCACCAAAGAGGCATTGCTGCAATTCTGGAATCAAGTGGCGAAGAAAACCGGCATTACGATCAACTACGGGGAACGCATGGAGGCTGTGACTAAAGAAGGGAGCGCTTTTCTCGTCCGGACGACTCGCGGCACCTATAAAACGGGTTCGGTCTTGTTAGCCATCGGCAGACGCGGGACGCCGCGTAAACTCGAGGTGCCGGGCGAGGACCTGCCGAAAGTCGTCTATCGTTTGATCGATGCCGAGCAGTACCGAAACAAACATGTGTTAGTGGTCGGTGGTGGCGACGCCGCGTTGGAGGCCGCCAGCAGTGTTGCGAGTGAATCGGGCACGTGCGTGACGCTGTCTTATCGAAGCGACGCGTTCTCGCGTGCCAAGGAAAAGAACAGAAATGCGATTGAGCAACTACGCAAGGCGGGCCGCTTGCGGGTCTTGATGGAGTCCAACGTAAAGGGTATCGCAAAAGAGAAGGTGTTGGTGGAGCGAAAAGGGAAGTCTCTGGAGTTGCCCAATGATGCCGTGATCGTCTGTGCTGGCGGTGTCCTACCTACACCTTTCCTAAAAAGCCTTGGCATTCGCATTGAAACCAAGTACGGAACGGCCTAATGTTGACAACGCGCGGCGACGGAGCGTCTGCTTTACTGGCAGCCAAGGACTGCGTGCAACCGCTAGGCGCTGCTGCGCTGGCAGCCGGATCGGCACAGATACGAGTCGTGGGGCTTTGGTGCCACAATAAGCGGCGATTTGCGCGCAAGAAACGAGGGAGAGATTAGGTGAAAGTCCGTGCCGTACGCAGTCTGGCTGCATTCGCGCTGGTATTGCTTTTACCCGTCCTCGCTGCAGGGGGGTGGGATCCAGCAGAATCGCGGAAGGTCGAACGAACGATCGACGCGTTCAAAAAGAAAGATTCGACTCTGACAGCCTTGTTCGACAAGGCCTACGGATATGCCGTTTTTCCGAGCGTCATCAAAGGCGCCATCGGTATCGGCGGCGCCCATGGCAAAGGCCAAGTCTTCCGGGCAGGCAAGCTCATCGGCCGTGCCGCCCTATCTCAGGGAAGTATCGGTTTTCAACTCGGCGGTCAGTCCTACAGCAAAATCGTTTTTTTTCAGGACGAAGCAGTCTTCGATCGCTTCAAGAGCGGCAATCTGAAATTCGCCGCACAGGCTTCGGCTATTGCTGTTACTGCGGGCGTTGCCGCAAACGTCGCTTATGAGAAGGGCGTGTCCGTGTTCACGCTCGGCAAGATGGGACTCATGTTTGACGCTTCGATTGGCGCCCAGCATTTCAGCTTCAAGCCGCACTGATGCAGGCTAAGCTCCGCTCACCGATTCTGCAGCTCCATCAGCGATATGCAGCGATTCTCATCCCTAGGCAGGGCGTGACCATTAGAGTAGTATGCTGCGTCAGTTAATATATCTGGAAAGAGTTCCGATCATTCGCGCGCGTTTTTCTCACGTCTCTCCCCAGCACTCGATTTGGCTGGATGGCCTGGTCAAGGCGGTCATTGTCCTCAATCTGCTGGACCTTTTTTTTACTTTGGTCTGGGTAGGCAGCGGTCATGCCGAGGAGGCCAACGTGCTGTTGCACGCGCTTGTGCGCGATCACCCTATTGCCTTCGTGGCCACCAAGATCTCGCTTGTGTCGTTGGGATCATTCTTGCTGTGGAAGCGTCGCGAACATCCTCTCGCGGTCATCGGCATTATCTTAATTTTTCTCGTCTACTACATAATTCTGCTGTACCATCTCCGTTTCACAAGCGTTTTCTTTACCCTCTAGCGGACACGGGCGTCAGCCTGTCGCTCCGCCGTCGTCTGGCTCGCCGCCGCTACCCGTGAGGGCAGCTGGATCGAGAAGCTTTGCGAGCTCGTTTTCCTCAAGATCGGTCATCTCACGCGCAACCTCCAGGATTGGACGATGCTGGGCGTAGGCCGCTTTGGCGATGGCGGCGGCCTTATCGTAGCCGACGATACTGTTTAGAGCTGTTACCAGGATGGGGTTTCGCTTGAGCGCAGCGTTCAACTGCTCCCGGTTCACATGGAAGCCGGCTATGGCCTTATCCGCCAGCAGGCGCGAGCTGCTCGCCAGAATCTCCACGCTTTGCAGCAGGTTGTAAGCAATGAGCGGCAGCATGACGTTGAGCTGAAAGCTTCCGGATTGGCCCGCGAGCGTGACGGTGGCGTCGTTGCCGATCACCTGTGCGGCCACCATCGCCACCGCCTCTGGTATCACCGGATTGACTTTAGCGGGCATGATGCTGCTGCCTGGTTGCAGCGCCGGCAGCCGGATTTCCGCGAGGCCGGCAAGGGGCCCGCTGTTCATCAGCCGCAGATCATTGGCAATCTTCATCAGGCTGACCGCCAGCGTCTTCAACTGCCCGCTCATTTCCACCGCCGCATCTTGCGCGCTCAGATCCTGAAAGTGATCGCTGCCGCAACGGAAAGGTATGGCACTCACTTCTCGCAAAAGCGCGGATACACGCGGTCCGAATGCGGGATGCGCATTGATTCCCGTACCGACCGCCGTGCCGCCGATTGCCAGGCTGTGCAAACGCGGCAAGCTTGACTCGATGCGTTCGGCGCCCTGACCAATTTGGCTGGCCCAGCCGTGCAGCTCTTGCCCCAGACGCACGGGCATCGCATCCATCAGGTGCGTGCGGCCGGTCTTCACGATGCCGTCCAACTCCTTGGCCCGCCGCAAAATGGTACGGGCCAAGTGTTCCAGCGCGGGCAGCAAGGTTTCGTGGATCTGCAGGCAGGTGCTGACGTGGATCGCACTTGGGATCACGTCATTGCTGCTCTGGCACATGTTTACGTGATCGTTGGGATGCACACGCTGGCCCGAGTGGTCACTCGCCAAGCGTGCGATCACTTCGTTGGCGTTCATGTTGGTGCTGGTACCCGAGCCTGTCTGAAAGACATCGACCGGGAACTGCGCGTCGTGTTTACCGTGTTCGACCTCAGCGGCGGACTGCTCGATTGCGCTCGCGATGGCCCCGCTCAACAGACCCAGTTCTCGATTT
>CAYGAS010000098.1:0-11089 GCA_964347935.1 uncultured Nitrospiraceae bacterium
TGCGGTCGCGATAGCGCTGCAACAGGCGAAAGGCATTGCGATTGCCGAAGTCCTCGAATTGCAGCAGCGCTTTTGGAAATACCGTCTGCACCGCCTGCACAAACTCGTCCAGGAAGGCATCGTATGCCTCGCCGCGCAGCCGCGGTCTCGGCGTGCCGAGGTAAAGCGGATCTTGCAGCAACTCCTCGTTGTTGGTGCCGACATCGAGCGTAATGGGCAAAGTGTGGCGCGGGTGCACGCCCGCGCAGGCCGTATAGAGCGAAAGCTTGCCGATCGGTATGCCCATGCCGTTTGCACCCAGATCGCCCAACCCGAGAATGCGCTCACCGTCGGTGACCACGATGACGCGTACATCCGGTTGCGGCCAATCGCGCAGCACGTCGGCGATTTCGCCCTGGTGGTCGAGCGTAATGAACATGCCGTGCGGCCGGCGAAAGATATGGCCATAATGCTGACAGGCCTGTCCGACCACGGGCGTGTAGATGATCGGCATCATTTCCTCGATGTGATCCACCAACACCCGGTAGAACAGCGTTTCATTGCGGTCCTGTAGCCCGATCATATAGATATACTTCTCGAGCGGGTTCGGTTTGCGCCGGTAGTTCTCCATCACCCGCAGCACCTGCTCTTCCTGGGTGCATACGCGGGGCGGCACCAGGCCACGAAGCTTGAGGACGCGTTGTTCCTCCTTGCTAAAACTCGTGCCTTTGTTCAGGGTCGGATCGTGGATCAGGTCCACGCCTGTCGGCAGGGGTCGCTTGACTTGCATGTCCATGAGATGGCCTTGCTTTATCGGAAAGGTGTCGGCTTGTTTCGCATCTTTTGATTAGAGTGCTCCTCCCAGCGCGACCGTGCAATGACGAAAATCAATCGTACGCACCTTGCTGCGTCGCCTACATGCCGCTATCCGAGCGGGCGGGCGACCATGCTATCCTCTAGCATCTTCACTGAGCCGGCTGGGGGTAACGTCGACATGCAGCAGGACGAACGCGGACATGCGATGACGACCCAGAGCGCCGAGGCGGCAGAATCGCTTGATGGCGCGATCCACAACTTTCTGCATTGGAAAGCGGCGTTACTGCCTAGGATCAAGGCAGCCCTGCAAGCCGACCCCGATTTCGGCTTTGCGCACATCGTCAACGGACTGATCCTGCACGGGGCCCGCAATGTTCATTTTCGACCACGGATCGAGACCTCACTGGCGGCTGCCAAGGCCGTCGAGACCGACATGACCGAGCGCGAGCGTCTCTACCTGAGGGCGCTGGAGGCGGCGGCGGCCGGGCGTATCGCCGATTCCGTGGCCACGTACGAGACGATCTTGGCTCGGCACCCAATCGACCTCTTCGCCCAGCGCCTCGCTCAGATGGAGCTCTTCTGGATCGGCGAAATGCAGTGGTCAGCAGAGATCTCCGGTCGCGTGACTGCGCACTGGCACAAGCGCGTGCCGAGCTACGGCGTGTACCTGTCCTGTCGCGCGTTCGATCTCGAGGAAACCCATCGCTTCGAAGAGGCCGAGCGCCTGGGCCGTGAGGCGGTCGAGATCGACCCCACGGACGTGTGGGGCACGCACGCCGTGGCGCACGTCCTGATCATGCAGGGGCGCCATGACGAGGGCATTGACTGGCTCGATGGCTTGAAGGACAACTGGGCGGACGCGAATCAGATGGCGTTGCACTTATGGTGGCATCGCTGTCTGTTTCACCTGGAACGGGGCGAGCTGGATACGGTGCTCGATCTTTACGACACCTGGGTCCGCAACCGGGATTTGCCACTGCTCAAAGCGATGCCGGATCTTTACATCGACATGCAAAACGGGGCTTCGATGCTGCTGAGGCTGGAGCTGCGCGGCGTGGACGTGAAGAATCGCTGGGACGAGCTGGCCGAGCTGACGCTGGCGCGTTTGGAGGACCACACCAGTCCCTTCACCAGCGCCCACTTCGCCATCATCCTGGCGGCGACCGGACGCTTCGAGCAGGCTGCGCGGTTAGTGCGGTCGATGCGCGCGTTCGCGGCGAGCGACGCCGGCACGCTCGGACCACGCTATGCGGCGGCGGTGATCCCGGCGGCCGAGGCCGCCATCGCGCACCGCAAGGGCGAGCACCAGCGAGTGGTCGACATTCTGATGCCGGCGCGGCAATCGCTGTGGGAGATGGGTGGCAGTCACGCGCAGCGCGACTTGTTCTTTCTGCTGCTCGCCGATTCGGCGCGCAAGCTCGGCCGCCAAGACATGCTGAGGAGTCTCTTGAAAGACATCGAGCGGGCGGGGTTTACCGATCCCGCCGCTCGAATGGGCTATAAAGAGGCGGCCGCCCAGCTACACTAATTGCTCGGCTGAACCCCACCGCTCAAGCGGATGACACCGCGACGTGGGCGTCGAGCGTCACCTCGCCCTTGAGGGACCTCGTGATCAGGCACGTCTCTTCCGCTTTCCGCAAAAGTTTGTCGGCACGCTCTACACTCGTTCCCGGCGGCACGGTCAGTGAGGCGCGAACGGTGAAGTGGGTGAATTGCATAAGGCGATCGACGCGATCGAGCGTCCCTTCGACCTCGCAAGACAGCTCATTCCACGCGAGCTTCGACGCGCGGGCGATCGCACGAAAGGTAAGCACGACACAATCCGCGACCGCGGCGACCAGCAGCATCTCGGGCGACCAGCGATCACCGGGGCCGTCAAACTGGGCCGGCGCAGCCGTCGACAGGGCGGGCAACCCCTTTGCTTCGACACGGACGTCGCCCTCGGCCTGGGCGGAGGCGGTGGCGCTGTACAGGTGCGGCAAGTCGTGCATGATATATCTCCGAGAAGGTCTGCGTTTTGTTGGCAACAGTTAATACCAGGGCCGAGGTCAAGGCTCAATAGCGCGGCGCCCACGGCGCGGTGACCCGTTGGGTTCGTGACCGCGGACGTGGCAACATAAACAGCAACTAGACAGCCAAGGGCCAAGGGCAGGCACGATTCTGCGAGGTCGAGGGCATCGCACGATGAGCGAAAATCCCACCAAGCTCGGCACCGGCGTTAGGCTCAGCCGGCGCACTGCACTGAAGCTTTTGTTCGCCGCCGGCGTCGCCAGCCGTTGGGACATCACCCAAGCCGTCGACAGCGACGCGATCCTCAGGCGCCGGATCCCGGTCACCGGGGAGATGATCCCCGCCGTCGGCCTCGGCACCTCTGACGAGTTCGAGACGGATAACGACCAAAGCCTCGAGCCGCTGCGCGAGGTGCTTCGTCGTTTCGTCGATGCGGGGAGCACGCTCGTCGACACTGCCCCTATCTACGGCAATGCCGAATCGGTCATCGGCAAACTGATCACCGAGCTCGGGATCACGCAGCGGCTGTTCGTGGCGACCAAGGTCCGTACCTACGGGAAGCAGGCCGGTATCGAACAAATGCAGACTTCCGAGCTCCTGCTCAACAAGCGCCCGCTCGACTTGATCCAGGTGCACAGTCTGGTCGACGTCGAAACCCAGCTGCAAAACCTGCGCAGCTGGAAAGACGCCGGTCGCGTGCGTTACATCGGCATCACCCACTCTCGCGTGTCGGCCTTCGGCGAGCTGGAGCGACTGATGCAAAAGGAGCAGCTCGATTTCGTGCAGCTGAACTACTCGTTTACCGAGCCCGATGCGGAACAGCGTCTGCTGCCGCTGGCCGCCGACAAGGGTATCGCCGTGCTCGCCAACAGGCCTTTCCAGAACGGCGCCATGTTCAGGCAGGTCAAGGGAAAGCCCTTACCCGCGTGGGCGAGCGAGTTTGATTGCAAGAGCTGGGCACAATTCTCACTCAAGTACATTCTGGCCCATCCTGCAGTGACCTGCGTGATTCCGGCGACCAGTAATCCTAAACACCTGGTCGACAACATGGGCGCCGGCGTAGGGAGACTCCCTGACAAAAGTACGCTGCGCCGAATGCGCGAATACGTGGCGTCTTTGTAGTACCGTGATTCGTGAATCGTCCGTCGTAAGGCCTAGACCCGAAGCACTTTGGTGCACAACCTCTTCTGCCAGTGAAGCCTGCAGCTCCATACCGAACCGGTGCCTTCACGCAAGATCGGATCCATCCCACGTTCTCTCGTTGTCCCAGATATTCTTCGGCATCGGCAAGCCCGCAAAGTCCGCGTCCGTCACCGGCTCGTTCGGCGCGATTCCCAGTCTTTCCAGCGTGAGCATAAGTTGACGCGTGTGTTGGCCCGAGTGCCAGGCAGTGCGCTCGAGCACCTCATGCAGCGTCACATCGCCGTAATAGACCTTACCGGGCTGGCTGAAATCGGTTGCGCGGCCTGCCCTCGCCCACCAGGCATTCAACCGCGACTGCACACCCAAACCATAGTTAATTAGATCTTCTTTGGTCTTCAGGTTGGCAGGCAGTTTGCTGATCAACGCCTCATACGTATACGACGCGTCGTGCTCGACGCGATTAAGAAACACGTCGGGAATCTGAAACACGTGATAGGCGAGCTGGCGGTACGAACGCGGGCGCCCGGGCAGCATATCGTCGAGCTTGTCTTGCGGAATCTGTTCGAGGAATCGCCGGGCGGCGTTCAGAATACCGTTGATCCGCGTCACCATCTCTTCGGGGGCCAGCATCTGGTGCCCGCCCCACTCGAAGCCGGCCACCCGGGCGACGTCGCGGAAAACGGCACCGTTCGCCCAGTCACTGCCGCGAGCCACGATGGGCACGAGCTTGACGCCGAGTGCGGCGAGCTCCTTGAAGCCCCTTTCATCTTCGAGCACGTTGATCGACTCGAACTCGACACCGTTCGCAAGGAGGAATTCCTTGGTCTTGAGGCAGCTCGAGCAGCCTGGCTGCCAGTAAACCTTCAACGGTGGTTTTATATCGCTTGTAGTCATCGGGTGAATCCGCATTTGAAATCAAGAGACGAGAGATTAGGGGTTAATGCGGCATTTAACAATAGTGGCGTGGCCGACTGTTCCGGCGGCCTGAGCGCTCGTCGCGATGGGACACAATGCAATCAAGCGGACGATTCCAGTTGAGCGAGCGCCAGCGCATCCCGCACAGCCTGGCGGTCCTTTTCATGCTCGTAGGGCAGCGACGCCGCGAACGCCTCAGGCTCGAAGTCTGGGAAGGCTTCGCGCAGTTCCGCCACACTGCGTTCGAGAATGCGGGCATCGCCGAGTCGCGCCGCGGCCGCGACGCGGTAGCCGTGGTCGTCCTTGCGCAAGCGGCTGATGTGCGCGAGCGCCTCGAGCGTCTCCTTGAAGCGGCCTAAGTGAAAAAGCGCACGTGCAAGGTGCGTCCAGTACCGCTGCGGATGATAAGGGTTCAATCGCATCGATTCCCGCACCCATTTCTCGGCTTCCTCGTGGCGGCCGCGAAACGAAAGGATCTCGCCCATCGAGCACACCGAACGATCATCGTTGGGATTTAGGAAAAGCGCGCGCTCCTGATGCCATAGCGAGCGTTCCAGATGTCGTCGGGTCAAAAAGATCTGTGCGAGCAGACGATGGCACTCGCTTTCATTCTCATCGAGCGCCAGACCGCGTTCGGCGGCGGCCTGGGACCGATCGACCAGTTTCGGGATCTCGTCGAGCTTGAATACCATCGCTTGGCCCAGGCCACAGGCAAGCCACGCATGGGCCACCGCGTAGCTCGGGTCCAGCTCAATCGCGCGCTCGAACATTTCGATGCATTGACGACAATCCTCGGCAGTAAAACGATGGTGGTGATCCTTGCCCCGCAAGAGCATGTCATAGGCATCCAAGCGTTCGGGCGGAGCTTTGCGCGCGTGCGCCAGTCGCGCCGCCTCCACCTGCCCTGCCAGAGTGGATACCAATGTCGACGTAATTTCATCTTGCAGCACAAACACGTCCTCGAGTTCCCGATCGAAGCGATCTCCCCACAGGTGTAAGCCCTCGCGGGCATCGAGCAACTGTACATTGATTCGCACTCGTTGGCCGGCGCGTTGCACGCTGCCTCGCACCAGAAACTGCGCACCCAGCGCCTCGGCAATTTCCCGATCCGGGACCGCGCGGTCGCGGTAGGCAAAGGAGGAACCGCGGGCGATGACCTGCAGCGAGCTAAAGCGCGACAGCGCGGTGATCAGGTCCTCCACAATACCGTCGACAAAGTAGGCGTCCTCGCTTTTGGACAGGTTTTCAAACGGCAACACCGCGACCGTGGGCCGCTCAGCCGTTGCGGGCAAGGCGGGCCTGGCCGTCTGTGCGACCTCCTTGCCCTCGCTGCCGACTTCTGCCTTGCGGATTTTCGTGTACAACACTTGTGTCTCGGCGCTTGGTTCCGCGCCAAGCTCGCGCTGCAGCGCCTCAACACAGGTCTGATACTGGCGCAGCGCATCCGAGCGCCGCCCGATCCCGGCGAACAACTCCATGAGCTTGCTGTGAGCGGGCTCGCAGGCCGGGTCCATCACGAGCCTGTGGTTCAGGGCCTCAATAGCCTCGCCACTTCTGTTTTGAGCGATGAGCACGTTCACCAACCGGTCGGCGGCCTCGCACGCTAGCCGCCGAAGCCTTGCGCGCGCCAACAGTAACCACTCGTCGTAAACGGGCTCACGCGGTAAGAGGCCCTCGAGGAGCTCGCCGCGATAAAGCTCGAGGCAACGTCGCAGCTGATCCGGGTCCTGGCTGTTGGCAAGGCGTTCGAACTCGACAACGTCTGCGGTGCAACCGGCTGGGTCGATCTCCAGCGTTTCGCCGCGCGTCTTGATCAGCGTATCGCTGCAGGCGCGGATCTTGGAAAGGGCCTGGCGAAGATTGTGGCGGGCGCGCTCGTCGCCGGTTTCGCTCCACAGCAGCGTGGCCAGCTGATCGCGCGTGTGGGCGCGCCCGTGCTCGACCGCGAGGTAGGCCAGCAGGGCCTGGGCCTTCTTAGCGATGACGTCGACGGGTTCACCGTCGGACCACCGGGCTTCGAAACGCCCGAGCACGTTGAGTCGAAGAGTCCGAACCACGGCCAACGATTATAGACGACAAATAGACGCCCAAAAAACGCTGGCGCGCAGGGTGAAAAGACGCCCGCAGCCGATGATGGTGATGTCGCTCAGGACATCATCGAGACAGGAGACGAGTCATGCCAGCCAGTAAGTCGCATCAAGAGATTGCCCAGGACACCCTGCCCGCCGCCAGCGCCCGCGCGCAGCGCCCCTGTGATGCCAGTGGATTTGCGCTCTTCTCCAAGGGCGCCGCCGGGGCGGCCCATGTGATGGCCCACCGGATGCTGGATGAGGCTCGCTGCGTGCGTGGGCACCGCCTACTCGGCGCCTGGCTCGAGCGGCGCACCGGCTCGGGCAGCGACTGGGTGCACCTTCAGTGGCATATGGCCGTGTTCGAGCTGGCGCTCGGTCATTGGCAGGCGGCCTTCGCCCGCTTTCAATGCCACATTCTGCCCGCGGCGATCACCAGCGAGGACGCGCTGACGGATGCCCCGGCACTGTTGTGGCGCCTGGCGCTCGCCGCGCGCACGCCGATCGCCCTGCCTTGGGAACCGCTGCGCGCGCGGGCACTTGAGTGCATGCGCCGGGTGAGCGCGCCCTACGTCACCCTGCACCACCTGCTCGTGTTGGCGGGCGCCGGCGATCTCGCGAGCCTGGATCGATGGCTGCAAACGCATGCGCCGCGGACCGATTCATGCAATGACGCGCTCGTTATACGTGTTGCCGTGGCCTTGCGTGCGTATACCGCTTGCGAGTACGGCCAGGCCGCGTCGGCCCTGGCCCGTGTCACGCCCTACATCAGTGAAGTCGGCGGCAGTCGCGGCCAGAACGAGCTGTTCAAGCAACTCGCGCAGGCCGCACGCCGCAAGGCAAGCGCCGGCGACTCGCTGCCAGTCTATTTAAAAGCCGCTTGATCTTGATATTGAAACTAAAGGAGGACACACGTCATGACCCCGATCACCACCGAAACCGACATTGCACGCGCCGATCACAAACGGACTTGGCACGTCAACCACGACGCCGTGGATATGCTCACGGCACCTGCCCCGGCGCCGCCGATGGGTTGCGCCGATCGAGGCGATTTCGTCAGTGCCATGGCCGCTGCGGTCAACGGCGTGAATGTCGTCACCACCGACGGCACAGCCGGTCGCTTCGGCATCACGGTGAGCGCCATGTCTTCAGTGTCGGCCGATCCGCCGATGGTACTCGTCTGCATCAACCGGCGTAGCCCCGCGTGCGCGGCGGTGCGTGCGAACAGGGCATTCTCTGTGAACGTGTTGTCGACACGGCAACGGCATGTGGCGGACACCTTTGCCGGCCGGCCCGCCCGAGGTGAACCGTACGATTTCGCCGATGCCCTTTGGACACGCGGCGCCACCGGCGCGCCGCGCCTGCTCGATGCCATCTCAACCTTCGACTGCGTGCTCGAAAAGGCCTACGACGCCGGTTCGCACATCATATTCCTCGGCCGCGTCGTCGCGGCGAACGAAGGCGGCGGAAGCCCGCTGTTGTACACGGCGCGGGCCTATGGTTACCCGTGCCACTGGGACTGAAAGGACTCGGCACCCGCACACCAGCAAGCATTAGCACTCGATATTCTAACTTCAGTTGATAGGAGGTTCTCATGAACACGACAGTCTTAAAGAAAGCACAACCCGAAGTCACCCTACCGGATTGGGTCGACGTCGCACGTACCTTGGGCGAGACCTTCGCTAAGCGGGCCGCCGTTTACGACCAAAACAGCGAGTTCGTCGCCGACAATTATCGGGACCTGCGGGAATACCGATTGTTCTCTGCGGGCATCCCGAGCGAGCTGGGCGGCGGCGGCGCGAGCTACGAAGAGCTCTCTGCCTTCATTCGTGAGCTCGCACGCCACTGCGGCTCAACCGCCCTGGCCTTCGCGATGCACACCCACCCCGTCGCCGTCAATGTGTACAAACATTTGCGCGGCGATGCGGCAGCCAGCAAGACCTTGCAGAGGATCGCCGGCAATGAGCTCATCATCGCCGGCACCGGCGCCAACGACTGGCTCGAATCGTCGGGCGAGGCCGAACGCGTCGAAAGCGGGTATCGCGTCAACGCCCACAAGCGTTTCGTGAGCGGCGCACCGGGCGCCCAGGTCTTGGTGACCAGCGTGAGCCACAAGGGGTCTGAAGGCACAGAGGTCCTTCACTTCGCCATCCCGTTTAGCAGCGAAGGCGTGCGCCTGGTCGAAACCTGGAACGCGCTCGGCATGCGCGGCACGGGCTCCCACGACGTAGTGCTGGAAAATGTGTTCGTGCCCGAGGCGTCCATTGTCGCGCGACGTCCCGCCGGCGTGTGGCACCCGATGTGGAACGTGATCCTGCCGAGCGCCCTGCCCCTGATCACATCGGTCTATGTGGGTCTGGCGGAAGCCGCGGCGGATCTCGCCCTATCGGCCGCCAAGCACCGGCAGGCGGAACTGGCCCCGGTGGTGGGCGAGATGCTCAATGCCCTTGCAATCGCGCAGCTGGCGCTGGCCGACATGGTTCGCCTCAACGACAACCATAACTTCACGCCAACCTTGGAGCTCGGCGATAAGATTCTCTCCCGCAAGACCCTCGCTGCCGAGGCGGTGAAACAAACCGTCGAGCTTGCGGCCGAGCTGGTGGGCGGCCCCGGCTTCTTCCAGGGCCATCCCATGGAAAGGATCGTGCGCGACGTGCGGGCGATGCACTATCACCCGCTGCCCGCCCGGCGCCAGCGCGTCTTCAGCGGTCGCATCGCGCTTGGCTACGACCCGGTCGGCGGGGAATAAAAATACTCAACTGTCCGACCTCCCGCCTCGCGCGGGAGGTCGCAAACAGCACGGTCTGATCTGGACTCCGACCCGGATCGGTAATAGGGTATGGGACCCCAAACAAAAAGGAACGATGACTCATGCTCGAACAAGTTCGTGCCGAACTCGCACCCACCGGTGTCCTTCGCGCCGGCATCAACATGTCCAATTTTTTGCTGGTCACCGGCAGCACGCCGGAGGGCGACCCGGACGGTGTCTCACCTGACATGGCCCGCGCGATCGCCGAGCGCTTGGGCGTTGCGCTGAAGCTCGTGCCCTTCAAGACCCCGGGCGAGCTGGCGGATGCCGCTGTGGAAGACCTTTGGGACATCGGCAATATCGGCGCCGAGCCCGAACGCGCCAAGACCATCGCCTTCAGTCCCGCCTACGTGGAGATCGAGGCGACCTACCTGGTACCGGCAGGGTCGCCGATCCAGAGCGTGGGCGAGGTCGATCGTGAGGGGGTGCGCATCGCCGTCTCCGCGCGCAGTGCCTATGGGCTCTGGCTTGAAGACAACATCAAGCACGCGACGCTCGTCATGGCCAAAGGCCTGGACGGCTCCTTCACCACCTTCGTTGAACAGAAGCTGGATGCCCTGGCGGGCCTTCGTCCGCGTCTGGTCGAAGACGTGAAAAAGCTCCCGGGGGCGCGCATTTTGGACGGCAAATTCACCGCCGTGCAACAAGCCATCGGCACGAAACCCGATCGTAAGGCCGCCGCCGCGTTCCTGCGCGACTTCGTGGAGGAAGCGAAGGCGAGCGGTTTTGTCGCCAAGCTCATCGAGAAGCACGGTGTCTCCGGTCGGCTCACGGTGGCACCGCCCGCTTGAGCATCGCATAAGGCCGGAGTCCGGTAGCTGGCGCACAGTCCGGCAACGATTACACCCGCACTCTTTGCAGGACTTATTGTCCCAATGCCGTGTCCTCCTCAGCGCAACATCGTGGGTTGACTTGTCCACGTCAGCGGCGCACCGTATGCAGTGGATGCGATGAGAGATGAGGAGGTTCGCATGACAAGGCTTACAATGGTCACGGCGCGGCGCCTTGCAGGCCTATTGATGGCCGTTGCAGCGGCTACATCCGTGACGGCCGGGGAAAAGATGGTTAATACCGGACCGGACGCGGTGGCGATCAAAGGCTATGACACGGTGGCGTATTTTACTGAGGCGCAGGCGACCAAAGGCAAGCAGGCGTTTGCCTTCTCGTGGAATGACGCTCAATGGTATTTTGCGAGTGCAGCTCACCGTGACACGTTTGCTTCTGATCCGGAACGCTATGCTCCGCGATTCGGCGGTTCTTGTTCAATGGGTCTCAGTAAAGGCAAGAAAGTGGCTGCCGACCCGGAGGTCTGGACCATTGTTGACGGTAGGCTCTACTTGTACTTTAG
>CAYGAS010000099.1:0-2616 GCA_964347935.1 uncultured Nitrospiraceae bacterium
CGAGGTCGCGCTGACGCCGGCGGACGCGCAGCAAGGGCGTATTATCGTAGGGGGCACCGAGGAGGCACGATACCCGCTGGCGCAGTTGAAACCTCGGCAATTTACGGGCAAGAGCAAGACCGCGATCACGCTCCTGCGCGTCCCGAGCGATCTGCTCGACCGTTTGCTCACCTGGGACCAAGTCACAGGCGAGTACGAGGTCATGGAGCTTGCAGAGGCCGAGGATGCGGAATGGACCATGCAGGTGTTGAGAAATCGAGCGTTTCAATTGCTACCAGCGACCAACATCAATGCGCTGTTCACCCGGCTGCAGGCAGTGCCCGTGACAGCCCAAAATGTCATCGTCATGCAGGGCGAGGTGGGTGACTACTTCTATATCGTCAAGGAAGGACGCTGCACCGTATCTCGCCGATCGCAGAAAAGCGGTCAAGCGACTGTGCTGAGCGAGCTCACAGTGGGGGACAGCTTCGGCGAAGAGGCCCTGCTGTCCGACGCACCGCGCAACGCAACGGTGACAATGCTTACGGATGGCGTGCTCATGCGCCTTTCAAAGCAGGATTTCGAAGAGTTGCTGCAACGCCCGATCGTGCGATGGATCAGCGCGCGAGAGACGAAAGAGATGCTTAAACGCGGCGCCGGGCTGCTGGATGTACGCACGGAGGACGAATATAAGAACGGTAGCCTGAAAGGCAGTGTCAACGTGCCGCTCTATCTGCTGCGGTTGAAGGCGGCGAATCTTGATCCGGACCGTAGCTATATTGTCTATTGTGAGACGGGCAATCGTAGTTCGGCAGCGACGTTTCTACTGAGCGAGCGCGGATTCGATGTCTACGTTCTCAAGGGAGGCATTGCGGCCGTGCGAGCGGCACGCGGATAAGCGGCGCCAGCGGCGATAAACGCTAACAACGACAGCGCAAGCGCATCGGCAAGCGATGCGTTTTTGCCGGAACGATTTGGAGAGGTGTCCGAGCGGTTGAAGGAGCACGCCTGGAAAGCGTGTGTACGTTAACAGCGTACCGAGGGTTCGAATCCCTCCCTCTCCGCCAGAAAGGCGCGAGCGGGCCGACAGGCCTGTTCGTGCTTTCTGCGGTATGGGGATGCCCTGATTCGCACCCTTTGTTTCGACCAGAATCGCCGCGAGCGGTTCGGAACGTCGTGAAACGGCGGCCCGGAGGGGGAAGTACAGGGACGTACGGAATAATCCCGCCCTCGCCGCCAGAATACAGTCAAATGCAGATGTTCGTCAGCCTTCGGGGAGCGCAAAAACCTGCGCGCGCCAAGCTACAAAAGCGCCCGGTTTTTTTGGCGCGCGGAGTCTCATCGCGTCTGACGGGTTATTAACGCTGTCAGCGATTAGGTCAATTATCGACTAACGAAACGTGATTAAGTCACTGACTAGCCAAAAATGAAGGTGGAACCATAACAATGCAATCAGAGGTTCTGTCAGTGCCAGTGGACGTTACACGCACGCCATCCGTGAGTGAACCAAGGAGATATAGACATGAAAATAGCTCCCATATTCCTTTTCTGCGGCATTGCCCTAGTTCTCATGACCATCTCGCCTGCACCAGCCGAGGCTTACCCGACGTACTCGGCAGCTAAAGTGTCGCACCCCGCGGGCAGCCCAAGATGTCGTGCGACGGATGTTAGTGGTTGTGAAGAGCCGGTCGGGAATTGCCAGACCTGCCATGGGCAGTTTAGGGCAACCAACGAGGAAAATTCACGTCCTTATCTGCGCGACGAGTACGTCTCGCCCTCTGATGGCAGAACTTGGAGTGTGCTTTATCAAGAGGTGGGAGCCGAAGAGGTGGAGAAGGAAATTGGACTGCACGACATCCACCGCCACGTCATGGTCGACAAGATCGGTGGCAGCAGATGCAACGTCTGTCACATGAGTGGTGGCAGATACCCGGTGTACCTATTTATGTCCGAAGGCGGTGAAGGCTTGGAGCCGATCTCCTGCACAGGGTGCCACGGTCGACCGGGAGAGGACGGTGCGGGTCTGCGCCAGCACCACGCCAATTCCGGCGTCAACGTATGCAAGACCTGCCATGAAGATGCGGACCCGGCCAATTACACGCCGGTGGGCGAGGATGTCTTGCCGTCCTACTATGCCGCACCGAATGACATCTTCGTGAACAAGCCGACCGATCCCTGCAACCAGCGTGGCGACGAGAACTACGCCGGTGGCCCCCGGGGGCTGGACAACGACGGCGACGGCCGCTACGACAAGTCCGACCTTGACTGCCAGCCAGTCGGACCCGGCAACAACAACGGCCGCAACATGTAAAAAACGAATGCCGCCAGGCACTGACCTAGCGGCATGGCAATTCTACGCGGGGCCCCTGGACATTCAGTCCAGCGGCCCTTTTATTTGAATTCAAAATTCAATGGCGGCAATTACGTTTAGTAAATTCATTGAATTCAATCGGGTCAGGTCGATTGCTGTAGTGACGCACCCGGAGCTGATCGGTCGGGTAGATCTGCGCCCGTGGCGGTGAAGCCACGGGCACGTGTCGGCAATTGCGGCAAACTGCGACGGGACGATGTGCGCGTTGAGCGGCGCGGTCTGCGCCCCAAGCCAGCTCGCGGTATTGATGCGGAAGCTCCATCTTG
>CAYGAS010000100.1:0-12795 GCA_964347935.1 uncultured Nitrospiraceae bacterium
CGTTGTGTGGAAGACCCGAAGCTCGTGCGACGACTGGCCGAGCAGCAGGTGGCATTGACCGTTTGCCCGCTTTCCAACGTCAAACTGCGTGTCTTTGATTCCATCGAGCAGCACAATCTAAAACAACTGCTGGATCTCGGGCTGTGCGCCACCGTGAATTCCGACGACCCGGCATATTTTGGCGGCTATCTCGCGGAGAACTTTCTTGCCAGTCAAAAGGCGTTACAGCTCGAACGCGACGATATCTGCCGTCTCGTCAGACACTCATTCGAAGCGACCTTTCTGCCGCAAGAGCGCAAGCAGCAATTGCTTGATGAGTTGCAGCATTGTATCAGTGCGCACCCGGCGTAAACGTAAACGTGGCATTCCATGCTTAGCGTAGAACAGGCACGGGACGCGGTCATCTTGGGGGTGCGCGCCGTGGGTGACGTCGAGCAGGTCAGCCTCGGTGAGGCCAACGGGCGATTCTTGGCACAGGACGTGCGGGCGCAGATCGACCATCCCTTGTTTGACAATTCGGCGATGGATGGTTACGCCGTCAATAGTTCCGATCTTGTGATGCACGATCAAGTTTTGCCGCTCGCAGGTACGTCACGCTGCGGGGATGCCCCGTCGACGCTTACCGCCGGCAGCGCTATGCGTATCTTCACGGGTGCACCTCTACCCGCCGGCGCCAATGCCGTGGTGATCCAGGAGGAGGTCAAACAAGCGGGAGCGCGTGTAGTCGTGTGCGCGCCGGTGCAGCCAGGTGCCAACGTGCGCCGACAAGGCGAAGACTTCCGGGCCGGGGACATGCTTTACTCCTATGGTCGTCGACTGTCGGCTCTTGATATTGCGTTGCTCGGTACGGCAGGGGTCGCGCAGCTCAAGGTCTATCGTCGCGCGCGCGCCTTAGTTCTGGCCACAGGCGACGAGTTGGTGCAGCCGAGCGCGAGACTGAAGCCGGGACAGATCTACGAGTCCAACCGGCTTGTTACGGCCTTGCAGTTGCAAGATCTCGGTGTCGTTGTTGATGACGGCGGTATCGTGCGCGATGATTTAGCTGCGCTGCGTCGGGTTCTCGCACGCGCGAACGACTACGATTTTGTGATTACTAGCGGAGGGGCCTCGGTTGGAGACCATGATCTGGTCAAACAGGTCTTCTCAGAAATCGGTGAGATCAACTTCTGGAAGGTAAAGATCAAGCCGGGCAAACCCCTGGCTTTCGGCCGTATCGGCGAAGGCGCACATTTTTTTGCCCTACCCGGTAACCCTGTATCCAGTCTGGTTACATTCAAACTCTTTGTAGAGCCTGCCATCTATGCCTGGAATCACGCGGCGCCAATCCAGCTGCAGCTGAAAGCGACCGCCGTTGACGGCTTTCATCGATCGGCCGGGCGCACCGAGTTCTTGCGTGCACACGTGTACGCACGGGCAGGCACGCTCTACGCGCGCGCACTCAGCGCTCAAGGCTCGCATATGGTGGGCGCGTTGCGCGAAACCAATGCCCTGATAAGGGTCGAGGCCGAAGATAGAGGGTTCGAGCGTGGCGATCAGGTTGCCGTTATACCGCTCGTCCTGGACTCATGGCAAACGACGCCGGCGCAGCTCGCAACTCATGGTTGGCAAACAACGCCAGGCTAAAAACCAGTAGCGCTCCGCCCTGGTGGGCAGCGGCGAGCGGTACGGGAACGAAAAACAGCAAGGTGCTGACCCCCAGCACGAGCTGCACAACCAGCATCAGCAACAGTCCATGCGTGACAAGTCGCGTGCGTGCGCTCACATTGGCCGCAAGCGTCCGATACCAGAACAGCACTACAACGATGCATAGCAGATACGCCAGCATGCGGTGGTTAAGCTGCACGGTAGCAACGTTTTCAAACATGTTGATCCAGACTGGCTGCATCGACAGCGCTCCTGGCGGAAAGACATGTCCATTCATGAGCGGAAAGGTGTTGAAGGCGAACCCCGCCTTGGTTCCAGCGACGAAGCCGCCGGAGGCGATCATGAGGCAAACCGTGGCGGTGACTACCCAGCCGAATCGCCGCAGCGGCTGATTAGCGCGTATGTCGTTCGCCGCGACCGGAAACAGCAGACCAAGGGCGACCCAAAGCATGTAGCCGTAAATCAAAATGGCCAATAGCAAGTGGGCGGTCAACCGGTAAGGGCTGACGTGAGGCTTGTCGATCAGACCGCTCTTGACCATAAACCAGCCGAGCAGGCCCTGTAGGCCGCCAAGTACAAACATGATGATTAATTTCGGAATCAGTTCACGCGGCAAGCGTCGGCGGACGAAGAAATAAAGAAACGGCAACAGGTAGGCCAGGGCGATCGTGCGGCCAAGCACACGGTGCGCATACTCTACCCAGTAAATGGACTTGAATTCGGCCAGACTCATGCCGCGGTTGATCTTCTGGTATTCGGGAAACTGCTGGTATTTTCGGAACGTTTCTTCCCACTGCTGCGCAGTCAGCGGGGGAACGACCCCCATGATCGGATCCCACTCGACCATTGAAAGCCCCGAGCGGGTAAGACGCGTGACGCCGCCGAGCACCACCATGGCGAATATCAGCGCACTGCACACCAGCAACCAGCCAGCGATTGCACGCCTCGAGGTTACGGGTACATCGGTGAATCGGACCGTTTGCATTATCGGCTAAGCAAGCAGATGACGAGTATTCGCACAGGCGCAGTCAGCTAAGCGTCTGGACAAGACGTGCATCTGCGCCTAGCTTTATAAAAGATCACTTCACCGCCTATCGTTACAGGGAAGCGCCCGTCTACCCGACACTCGGATTGATAATGAAAGATAGCGGTGCCCGCCAGCTGTTGTTTGTAGTGTTCGCACTGTCCGGTTTCTCGGGGCTCGTTTACGAGTCGATTTGGAGTCACTACCTCAAGCTGTTCCTCGGACACGCCGCCTATGCACAAAGCCTTGTGCTTATCATCTTCATGGGCGGAATGGCTGTCGGTTCTTGGATCGCGAGTAGATACAGCGTCGCCTGGAAAAATCTAATCTTGGCATACGCCGTTGTCGAGGGCGTCATCGGCATCTTGGGTATCGTGTTTCATCCCGCCTTTGTCGAAGCGACAAACATTGCGTATTACACCATCCTTCCTAACACAGGCGCAATCGCACTGGCGCAAGCGAGCAAGTGGGCCATTGCTGCCTTGCTCGTCTTGCCACAGTCGATCTTGCTGGGCACAACCTTTCCCTTGCTGAGTGCCGGCATGTTGCGGGCGTTTCCGAAACGCGTCGGCTCGACGCTCGCCATGCTTTATTTCTGTAACAGTATCGGCGCGGCGGTTGGCGTGCTGGTAAGCGGTTTTGTGCTGATGGATGCCGTGGGTTTGCCGGGCACGATATTGACGGCAGGATTAATTAACGTTGTTTTGGCGCTCATCGTGTGGTTGTTGATACGGGCCCGGCCGCTCAGGGTAGACCCAGTGGAGGGCAAGGCGGAACTGCTGCACGTGAATCGGCACGGTTATGGCTTGCTCCTCGCCGTCGCCATGCTGACTGGCGTGGCTTCCTTTATCTACGAGGTCGGCTGGATCCGCATGCTGAGCCTGGTGCTCGGCAGCTCTACTCACGCCTTCGAGATGATGTTGAGTGCGTTTATCTTCGGCTTGGCGTTCGGAGGCTTGTGGATCCGCAAACGTATCGATGGTCTAACCGACAGTATCCGATTTCTCGGCTTCGTGCAGGTCACGATGGGTGTGCTTGCAATGGGCACGCTGTTGATTTACGCGCACTCCTTTGAGTTTGTGCAATGGAGCTTAAAGGTCCTGAGCAGGACGGACGGTGGCTATGCTGTATTTAACATTCTGAGTCATTTCGTTTCGCTCGCCGTAATGCTGCCAGCAACATTCTGTGCCGGCATGACATTACCGCTTATTACGTATGCATTGCTGGGGCGTGGGTATGGGGAAAAAAGTATCGGCACGGTCTACGCCGCTAACACGCTAGGAGGAATCATCGGCGTGATTGCGGCGTTACATTTGGCAATGCCGGCTCTCGGTCTGAAAGGTTTGATCGTGTTCGGTGCCGCCATCGACATCGCACTCGGCATGGCACTGCTTTGGCAGCGCGCGCAACCTGCCCTTGCAACCACGGCCGCTGGGGTGATTGGCGTCGCCGCACTGGTGCTCACTGTGGCCGCGGTGGAGCTGGATGCATACAAGATGGCGTCCGGGGTCTACCGGTTCGGCAGATTGCTGTCAGCGGATTCAGCAGAGATTCGCTACCATCGGGATGGCAAGACCGCTACGGTTGATGTCGTCGCGCACAACAGCTCTGGCCAACTTGCCTTGCGTACCAACGGCAAGACCGACGCCGAGATCACGATTGCGCCAGGCAAATCGGTCGGTGGCGACGAACCGACGATGGTAATGCTTGGCGTGCTGCCCATGCTTTTTCATCCCAATGCCAAGAGCGCTGCGGTTATCGGCATGGGTGCGGGTGTGACGACGCACACGCTCTTGGCGACGGCCCAGCTCGAGCGTGTCGACACGGTCGAGATTGAACCGGCAATGGTGCAGGCGGCAAACCACTTTCGCCCGCGTGTGGAGGCCGTGTTCAGCGATCCGCGCAGCCAAATATACATTGATGATGCCAAAGCCTTTTTTGCGACCCGCAACAGCCAGTACGACATCATCGTATCGGAGCCCTCGAATCCCTGGGTTAGCGGGGTGGCAAGTTTGTTTTCGCGAGAATTTTATGCCCTGACACGCAGATACTTGCATGAGCAAGGTGTTTTCGTGCAGTGGCTTCAACTTTACGAAATAGATCCACAGCTGGTGGCCTCGGTGATGAAGGCGTTGAGCGAGCATTTCTCTGATTATGCCATCTACGCGCCGCTCGATTGGGACTTGGTTGTTGTCGCCACCAATGGTGGCCGCTTGCCTGATGTCGATGCCGGCACCCTCAGGCTAGCGGGTGTGAGGCAGGCGCTCGAGCACATCGGCATCCGCAGCGCGAGTGACCTTGCGTTGCGCAAGCTTGCGCACAAGGCGATTCTTGCGCCTTTGTTTGATTCATTCGCGGTCCCGGCGAACTCTGACTACTTTCCGGTGTTGGACCTGAATGCGGCAAGAACACGTTTTCTCGGGTCCGCCGCCCACGAGTTCATAGCATTGAAGCGTGCGCCATTACCGGTGCTCGAGTTACTCTCGAGCAGCAAACGCAACGCAATCGACACTCGGGTGGTCGCACGGGACGACTTGCAGATCACACGCGCGACACAGGTGGCCTTGGCGTTGCGCGACTTCTACATCAACGGTAACTCACCGCAGACAAGCAGCCACATTCCTGCCGAGATCCGTAAGGATATGCAACTTGTGTCGCTGTTGCTCAAGGGTTGCCGACTGGCGGATGCGTGGCAGACATGGCTCGATAGCCTGCATGCCGTGGCCATTGCCATGTTGCCGTACCTGGATACGGACGATATCGAACGCGTCTGGAGCGCCCTCGACATGGACCGGTGCGCGGAACGCCTAGAACCGCCTCGGCGTCTATGGCTCGCGCTGCTTAAGGCCGTTGGCGCTCGCGATGCCGCTGGCATGGCACGCTGGGCGAGGACCATATTGGCCAAGGAAACTGCGCTTCCTGCGGCACAGTTTGACTATGTGCTCGGGGCCGGCATGCTCGGTCACCTCGCGGCGGGCGAGCGCGCGCACGCGTACTCGCTGTGGACGCACTATGCAAAGCAGGCAAGAAGGCACCCAGAGCCGCACATGTTCTTCCGGTTGTTACTGGCTCACACGGTCAATGCATTTTGAAACTTGGCGGCAGAGGGTTTTGTTGACAATATAGAAGCGTTCGCCTAGGTTGAAACGCCATTCCTTATAAAGGGGCCATGCATGAGTTCAAGTCTTGCCGATGTGCAGGCGCTGTTCGAGCTTCCGTTCAATGATCTAATCTATCGGGCACAGACCGTGCATCGCCAGCACTTCGACGCCAATACTGTACAGTTGAGCACATTGTTGTCGATCAAGACCGGCGGGTGCTCGGAGGACTGCGGTTATTGCTCGCAATCCGCGCGTTTTGATACCGCTGTCAGCAGCGAGCCATTGATTTCCGTTGACCAGGTGGTCGATGCGGCCAGGTTGGCTAAGCGCAATGGGGCGACGCGCTTCTGTATGGGCGCGGCGTGGCGCGGCCCCAAACAAAAGGAATTGGCAAGCGTAGTCGAGATGGTCAGAGGCGTTCGCGCGCTAGGCCTTGAAACCTGCGCCACGCTCGGCCTGCTGCAGCCCGGCCAGGCCGAACAGCTCGCGGCGGCCGGTCTCGATTACTACAACCACAATCTCGACACGGCCGCGGCGTACTATGGCAACGTCATTCATACCCACGGTTACGATGATCGCCTGCAGACCTTGAAGCGGGTGCGCGAGGCAGGCATCAAGGTCTGCTGCGGTGGCATCATCGGCATGGGCGAATCGCGCGCACATCGGGCGGCGCTGATCGCGGAGTTGGCAGCGCTCACACCGCCGCCCGAAAGCGTGCCCATCAATCTGTTGGTGCGCATTCCCGGCACCCCGCTCGCCGAAGTGTCGCCATTGGATCCCATTGAATTTGTGCGCACCGTGGCCGCAGCACGTATCTGCTTACCGACAGCGGTCGTGCGCTTGTCGGCAGGACGTGCGCAGATGCCGGAGATGCTGCAGGCCTTGTGTTTTCTAGCCGGCGCCAACTCGATTTTCTATGGGGAAAGGCTACTGACAGCGGCGAACCCAAGTGTGGAGGGTGATCAGGCGCTTTTTCGAAAACTCGGTTTGCACGCCCACCGGCAGGCGGCCGGCGACACCACAGAGGGTGGCAGCCATGAAACGGCACGGCCAAGAGGCCCACACTTCTCGCCCGTCGGGAAGCACCATGACTGAAGCGGTCCGCTTCCATGTCGGGCAGCTGGTGTGGCACAAGCTGTTCTACTACCGTGGCGTGGTGGCCGACGTCGATGCAACGTTCCAGGGATCTCAAGAGTGGTACGAGCGCATGGCGCGCACACGCCCACCCAAAGATAGGCCGTGGTACCGGGTATTGGTACACAATGCGGGTTACGAAACCTATGTCGCCGAGCGCAATCTCGAAGCCGATGACTCACAAGCGCCGATCAACCACCCGCTGGTGCACCAGGTATTCGAGGAGTTTCGCGACGGTCGCTATGTCGCGCGCCAGCCTTTCAACTGATCGATAGCTCCGGCTAAATAAAACGGCCGACGCATGGGCCGGCCCAGGAAAGTTGTGGTGTGTGCGTATACTACACGCGTGCCAGCAACGGTACGATCAAGAGTGCGACAATGTTGATAATCTTGATGAGCGGATTGATCGCCGGGCCAGCCGTGTCCTTGTAGGGATCGCCCACAGTATCGCCCGTCACCGCCGCCTTGTGGGCCTCCGAGCCCTTGCCGCCAAGATTGCCGTCCTCGATGTACTTCTTGGCATTGTCCCAGGCGCCACCCCCCGTGGTCATGGAGATCGCCACGAAGATACCGGTAACGATCGAACCCAGCAGCAGGCCGCCCAAGGCCTCTTTGCCGAGGATAAAGCCGACCAGTATGGGTACGAGCACCGGAATCAATGACGGGATGATCATTTCCTTGATGGCTGCCCGGGTCAGCAGATCGACCGCACGCGAGTAATCGGGCTTGGCCTTGCCCTTCATGATGCCCTTTATCTCCCTGAACTGGCGGCGGACCTCGACCACCACCGAGCCGGCAGCGCGTCCCACTGATTCCATCGCGAGAGCGCCGAAGAGATAAGGCACTAGCCCGCCGATAAAGAGCCCGATGATCACATTCGGGTCAGACAAGCGAAAGATCAGCTGTTCGGCTGGGATGTGCAGCTGCTCGGAGAGCGCATGCGCATAGTCGGCGAACAACACCAGCGCCGCTAATCCGGCGGAGCCGATGGCGTAGCCCTTGGTCACTGCCTTGGTGGTGTTGCCGACCGCATCGAGCGGGTCGGTGACGCTTTTGCGCACGCGCGCCGGCATGTTTGACATCTCGGCAATGCCGCCGGCATTGTCGGTCACAGGGCCGTAGGCGTCGAGCGCAACGACCATGCCCGTCATCGACAACATGGCAGTGGCGGCGATAGCGATACCGTAGAGGCCCGCCAGTTCGAATGCACCCCAAATGCTTAAACACACGGCGATGACCGGCAGCGCCGTTGCTTTCATCGACGTCCCGAGTCCGGCGATGATGTTGGTGGCATGACCGGTCGTAGATGCTTGGGCGATACGGTGGACCGGACTGAACTGGGTACCGGTGTAATATTCGGTGATCACGACCATCGCCGTCGTCAACGCGAGTCCGATGAGCGAAGCCCCGTAGATCTGGGTGACGCTGTACATACCGTTTCCTGCCATGAGGCTGTCGGTAATGAACCAGAAGGCAATGGCAGCGAGCACGCCTGATACGATCACGCCCTGGTATAGCGCCATCATGATCTTACTCCCCTGACGCGCCCTTACCGCGAAGGTGCCGATGATCGAAGCGATGATGGAAGCGCCGCCGAGCGCGAGCGGGTAGATAACCGCATTGCCGAACTCCCGAAACAGCAATGCGCCCAATAGCATGGTGGCAATGATCGTCACTGCGTAGGTCTCGAACAGGTCAGCGGCCATGCCGGCGCAGTCACCGACATTGTCACCGACATTATCTGCGATGACTGCGGGGTTGCGGGGATCGTCCTCCGGGATACCGGCTTCTACCTTGCCGACTAGGTCGGCACCGACGTCGGCACCTTTAGTGAAGATACCACCCCCGAGGCGGGCGAAGATCGAGATCAGCGAGCCGCCGAAGCCGAGCCCCACCAGTGGCGCGATAAGCTCCTTGAGACCGCCATCGGGGTTGATGAGCAGCAAAATCATATAGTAACCAGCCACACCGAGCAGACCCAGGCCCACCACCAGCAGACCGGTAATGGCGCCGGCGCGGAAAGCAATGGCCAGTGCCGGATTGATTCCTTTGCGGGCCGCCTGCGCGGTGCGCACGTTAGCGCGCACGGTGATATTCATGCCGATGTAACCAGCGCCGCCGGAGAAGATAGCGCCGATCGCGAAGCCGACGGCAGTGGCGGCATCAAGCGCTACCCAGATTACGATCAAGAGCACAACGCCGACGATGGCAATGGCACGGTATTGTCGGTTCAAGTAGGCCGATGCGCCCTCTTGGATCGCCGCAGCGATCTCGCGCATGCGCGGGCTGCCCGCGGGCTGGTCGAGGACCCAGCGGATCGACAGAATGCCGTACACAATCGCAGCTAACGCACTGAGAAGGCACAGAACAAGCGTTGTATTCATGCAATTTCTCCCTATCGATTAGCTATGCTTCTTGGTCATGACCTTGTCCAACGCAGCCGCCATGACGTAGGTTTGAAAAGCCGTCAAGCTGGTTATCACGACTACTTCACGAGACCGTCGTCAAACTGTGTACAATGCTCGAAACTGACGATCTTGTAGAGCTCGAGATCGCAAATCAACTGACCTATCGCCACTTTCCCATGCCCACGTCTGACCTCGGGCAATGTCAGTTTGGCGGCTTTACTGTTGTCGAGCCCGCCGACGCCGGTTTGTGTTTGCAGCAACTCGCGTGCCTTATCGAGCGTCTTCCGTTATCGCTACTTGGGTATTCTAGATCTTGAAGCGTTTCCTTAGCTTTTTTTTCACTGGTGTGTTTTTCAGCTTTACGTATTGCGGTAATCCGTTCTTGAATGGAGGGTAGTCTTCGCCTTTGATGAGCGGCTGAAGATAAGTACGACATTTGCGTGTAATACCGAAGCCATCGGCGGTGATGAAATCGCGTGGCATTTTCTTTTCGATATTGGCCACATCGGCGAGATTGGCCATGCCGACTTTCCATTTATAGGGTTTGTTGGATACACGCACGATGGTCGGCATGACCGCATCGTAGCCTTTGAGCGCAAACTGTACCGCTGCCTTGCCCAAAGCATAGGCTTGGTCGACATCCGTTTTCGAGGCGATATGGCGCGCCGAACGCTGCAGGTAGTCGGCGACGGCCCAGTGATATTTATATCCGAGCTTGTCTTTTACTAGAGCCGCGATGACGGGCGCGACGCCGCCGAGCTGTGCGTGTCCGAAAGCGTCGCGGGTGCCGGCCTCGGCGATAAACTTACCATCGGCGTTCCTTAGGCCCTCGGACACCACCATGGCACAGTAGCCATAGCGCCTGACGGTGGCATCGACCTTGGCCAGAAACTGTTCCTCGTCAAACGGTATTTCGGGGAAGAGCACGATGTGTGGTGCATCAGCGGGTGTCTCGGCAGCGAGCGCACCGGCGGCAGCAATCCAGCCCGCATGTCGGCCCATAGCTTCGAGAATGAACACCTTGGTCGAGGTCTTAGCCATGCTGGCGACGTCGAAACCTGCTTCGCGGATCGACGTGGCGATGTACTTGGCGACTGACCCGAATCCGGGGCAGTTGTCGGTGATCGGCAGGTCGTTATCTACGGTCTTGGGAATACCAATGCAGACCATCGGGTAGCCGAGGCGCCGGGCGATCTGGGACACTTTGTGCGACGTATCCTGGGAATCTCCGCCGCCGTTATAGAAGAAGTAGCCGATGTTGTGCGCCTCGAAGACTTCGATCAGCCGTTCGTATTGTGCACGACTCTCCTCCAGGCCTTTGAGCTTGTAGCGGGCGGAACCGAATGCGCCACCCGGCGTGTGCCGCAGCGCTCGGATCGCCGAGGCCGATTCCTTACTTGTATCAATCAACTCTTCCGTGAGCGCACCGATGATGCCATCACGGCCCGCAAGGACCTTGCCAATACGGGTCTTGTGTCGGCGCGCCGTTTCAATTAGGCCGCAGGCCGAGGCATTGATGACCGCCGTGACACCGCCGGACTGAGCGTAAAACGCATTTTTTCGCTTGGCTTTAGCCACCTTTGCGGTGCTCCACGGGTGCTCGCCGCATGGTGCTGCTATAGCCCGTTTGTACGAGGCCACCCCGTTTTCGCTGTCGCGCGGCGTCAGGCGCTAATGTTTTCCTCGAGATCATACTTTCGACGTTGTTGCGTTTGTTCCCGATTGATTTTATGACCGGCAGCTACCGCGGCAGCGGGTTGGTGGCGTAGATTAACCCAATTTCAGGTGTCGATCACGGCCGGATGTCGTTGCTGTTGCGCGGCCTAAAAACCATTGACGCTAGATGGACAAGAAGGTAGTTTACCTGCCCACTTTGGACCTTCAGGCAGCGCAAATCCGAGAATAGAGCGAGAAGAGATGCGTATCGTACTGCTGGGAGCGCCCGGTTCCGGCAAGGGAACACAGGCTAAGCTACTGACCGAAAAGTTCAAAATCCCGCAAATCGCTACCGGAGATATACTGCGCGAGGAGGTCACCGCCCGTACACGGCTGGGGAATCGCGCAAAGGCGGCGATGGATGCCGGGGAGTTGGTTTCCGACGAGGTCGTGCTGGGCATCATCCAGGGCCGCCTCAGTCGACCCGATGCGCGCGGCGGCTTCGTGCTTGACGGTTTCCCGCGCAATATCCCGCAAGCGCAGGAGCTCGATGCGATGCTGGCGCGGCTCGGAAAGCCGTTGCAGCTCGCCGTGTTCGTGGACGTCGACCGGGAAGTGCTCACCAAACGCCTCACCGGCCGCCGCGGGTGCACCAACTGCGGCGCCATCTACAACATTTATTTCTCTCCGCCGCGGGTGCCCGGACGTTGTGCTCAATGCAGCAGCGTGCTGCAGCACCGTTCGGACGATAACGAAGAGGCCGTGCGCAAACGCCTGCAGGTCTACGAGGAACAGTCGGCGCCGCTCGTTTCCTATTATAAGGCGCAAGGCAAGCTGCGCACCGTACGCGGCATCGGCAGCGTTAACGATATCTTCAAGAACATCTGTGACATCGTCGAGGTGCAGATCCGGCCACTGGCGGCGGCGATGAGCCGGGCCGAGGCGGCGGCGGAAGCCGCCACAACCGCGGCAGCGCGTAAAGCGGCAGCGGCGAGGGAAGCGGCGACACAAGCGGCAAAAGCGGCGAAGAAGGCAGCTGCAAAGGCAGCCAAGAAGCCAGCCAAGAAGGTTGCCAAGAAGGTCAAAAAGAAGGTCGCCAAAAAGGTGAAGAAGAAAATCGCCAAGGCAAAGAAGAGGGCTGCCAAGAAGGTCAAAAAGAAGGTCGCCAAGAAAGCCAAGGCAAAGAAGACCAAATAGCCCCAACGGCGCCCATCAACGTGCGCACTGTCCTGCCCGGGGGTCGACTCGATTGATTGCCGACAGGAGGCTTTTTTAATACCCTGATCCGTCGACTCAGCGATAGGTAGCCGCTAGTGAGCTCTACAGCAAGTGGTCAATTCCCCCGCACGCGTCTGCGGCGCATGCGTCGTGATCCCTTCAGTCGCCGGCTCATGCGCGAAACCCGCCTTACTACGGATGACCTGATTCAGCCGGTGTTCGTAATCGAGGGTAGCAACACCACCGAGGCGGTCGAGTCCATGCCCGGCATCGAGCGCCTCACGATCGACCGTCTGCTCCCGTACACCGAAAAGGCGCTGGCGCTCGGCCTGCCGGCGCTGGCGCTGTTTCCCGTCGTGCCCGCGGCCAAGAAGTCTGCAGACGGGCGCGAGGCCTACAACGCTGACGGTCTTGTGCAACGCGCCGTCCGGGCCGTAAAGAGCGCGTTTCCGGAGATGGGTGTGATTGCCGATGTGGCGCTGGACCCTTTTACCACGCATGGTCACGACGGGCTGGTCGACGAATCCGGCTATGTCATGAACGACGAAACGGTGGAGGTGCTGGTACGTCAAGCGTTGTCGTTGGCAGAGGCGGGGACCGACGTGGTGGC
>CAYGAS010000101.1:0-9446 GCA_964347935.1 uncultured Nitrospiraceae bacterium
GAGGTAAATCATATTCGCGCCCTGAAGCAACAGAATGCGCCACATAAACGCTCTTTCCCTATATGCTTTCGAAAGGAGGAGCTCGAGTTTGCTTTAGGGCAAGCAGTCCATGCTACTCCTATTGACTGCTCCCAACATACCTCGTCACACGGGACAAACACCCTTTTTTCGGAGGTTGTCGGATGTTCCGCCTACGGTTGATCGACCGCTTTTAACTCCGGAGCGGTCAGTCAATCGATCAGAAAAACGATGTCGTGACGGGCAGAGAACGGTCAATAGCGGTCATCAAGTGCTCAACTCGTGCTCCGCTTTATCCAGCCAAGAATGCATGCGCATCTCGCGGAAAAGTCTGACGGCCTCACGCAAGTGCTCGTTAGCTTTGCTAAAATTTTCCACACGCCGGTATGCGTGACCTAAACCGAGGTGGCAGCGCGCTATAAGCGGGCGCATGCCCAGTTCACCGGCCAGGGCCATGGCGGCTCGGTAGTCGCTTGCTATTTTGTCTCCTTCCGAGGTTGGGGAACGAGAAACGATTTCTGCTAGGAGCCGTAGGGCCCATGCCTCAACGCCGCGTTCGCCGCGTTCACGGGCGAGCGCCAGGGCTCGTTCTGCGACTGCACGAGCATACTCTAGCCGGTCTGCAAGCACGAATACTTCACCCAGGTAGACGACAAGAAGTGAATGGAAGGCCAGTCTCCCTGACCCTTCGGCAGCCCTGAGAGCCTCTTCCAGCATTGCGAGGCCATCGCAAACACGCCCTGACATTGCGTATGCGTAGCCCAATGATCCCATGACCCCCGGAGTCAAAGCGCCTAGGGACCACTCGCGGGACAGAGCGAGGGCGTGTTCGAGGATCTCGAGAGCTCGTTCGGGTTCGCCGTTTGTCGTATAGAGCGATGCAAGGCCCCAGGACGCAGTGACGAAACTCCAAGTATGATCCAGTTCCTTCGCCATTCGTACACCTTCCTGCCCATTCACCATACCCTCATCAAAGCTTCCGCGCTCGGCAAGCGCCCAGGCCAAATAGCTACGGGACATCGCAGCGGGAAAACCAGCGACCCCACAGCGCTCACGAATCAGATCGCCTTGCAACAACTCGACGTTCTGGCGGAGAAAAACCTCGGCCCCTTGATAGTCGCCCGTACTCAGACAAGCCAGGCCCAGGTAGTAGTTAACCGTAACCGTGAGAGAAAAATGGCCAAGCGTCTCGGCTATTGAACGAGCACGGTGACCTAAGTCGTGTGCCTCCGCCGACTGACCGGTCACCCACCGATAGTGGCACATGTAAACGGTAACCCAGGCCTGCCGCAGTTGATCATCGAGCCTCCTGCTCAGGTTATCGGCTTCCTGAAGATAACCAAGAACTCTCTCACGTTCGCCGAGTGGAAAAAGCGAAGTGCGAAGGGCAAAGCGAACATCCACGGCCTGCTCTAGCATCTCGCGATCGTGCGGCAACTGATTAATGGCTGTGAGCGCCTGTTCAAAGCACGATACCGCTTCACGGTAGGCGGAGCGTGTCGCGGCCTTGGTTCCCGCCTGACGCAGATAGCTCAGCGCCTTCGACCACACTTCGCCCCGAAAAGCGTGGTGCGCGAGCCGGTCAACCTGTTCGGTCAAGCGATTGCTGTAGAGGGCTTCCATTGCTTCCAGAATCTTTGCGTGCAGTGCGCGGCGACGCTCATTCAGCAGGGAGTTGTACGCCACTTGATACGTCAGGCCGTGGGTGAACGTATATTCGAGATCGGGAAAGAGGCTCGTCTCGTAGAGGAACTCCACGGCCTGAAGGTGACTGAGGCCGTGGCGCAACTCTTCCTCCGACATCTCGACAATGCGCTGGAGCAGACTGAACGGAACGGTCTCGCCGATCACGGAAGCGGTTTGCAGGAGATGCTTCTCGTCGGCTGGCAGTCGATCGATTCGAGCCGCCAAGACCGCTTGTACCGTAGCCGGTACCTCAATGCTCGGCAGGGCTTTGACCAGGTGGTAGGCGCCCGGCTCGCCGACGAGAGCTTCGGTCTCGATCAGGGTCCGGACACTTTCTTCCAGGAAGAAGGGGTTCCCCTGCGTCTGCTCGATCAAAAGCCCCTTGAGCGGAGCGAGCGCGGCGTCCATGCCGAGCAAGGCGCCGAGCAGTTCTTCCGCACTCTCGGGCGGGAGGGGATCGATGCGCAGCTGAGTGTAATAGGTTCTGCTCCCCCAGGTGTGCTCGTACTCGGGCCGGTAGTTGACGAGCAGGAGAATACGCGCCGTCGGCAGGCTGTCGATGAAGCTGTCGAGAAAAGCCTGTGTCTTGGAATCGATCCAGTGCAGGTCCTCGAACACGAGAACGAGCGGCTGGATCTGACTTTCCCGGAGCAGAAGCCGTTTACAGGCATCGAAGGTGCGCTGCCGACGCTGCGTTGGATCCAGGGCTTCCCATTTTGGATCGTTTACCGGGATATCCAGAAGCGCGAGGAAGGCCGGGGCGATCGGCATCAGGCTTTCATCAAGAATCGCCAGTTTGCCGCTGATTTTCTCGCGAATCTTCCGGGGCGCATCCTGCGCTTCGATCTGGAAATAGGCCTTGAGCACGTCGATGACGGGCTGAAAAGGGGTAGCCTTGCCGTAGGAGACTGAATTCGTCTCCAGGACGAGCCACCCTTTCGTTCGATGCGAGTGCGTGAACTCGAAGAAAAGCCGTGATTTCCCGACTGCGGGCTCACCGACGACGGCGACCACTTGGCCGTGGCTCTTACCAGCCCGCTCCACGGCCTTTTGCAGGTGGTCAAGTTCCGTCTCGCGCCCTACAAAGCGCGTCAGACCTCGGGCGGCGGCGGCCTCGAAGCGGCGGCGCGCAAGCCCTGCGCCCGTCAGCTCGTACACCTCGATCGGCTCGGTCAGGCCCTTGACCGGCACCTTGCCGAGTCCCCTCACTTCCACGTGGCCCTCAGCCAAGCGAAGCGTATTGGTGGGCAACAGAATGCTGCCAGGGTCGGCAAGCTGCTCCATGCGCGCGGCCAAGTGCGCCGTTTGGCCCATGGCGGTGTACTCCATATAGAGATCGTTGCCGATAGAGCGGACGACCACCTCACCGGAATTGAGTCCGACTCGGATATGTACCGAAAAGCCATGCTCTCGCCGCACCTGGTCGCTGTAGTGACGAATCGCCTCCTGCATGACGAGTGCCGCGAAACAAGCACGGACGGCATGGTCCTCATGCGCCAGGGGTGCACCGAAGAGTGCCATGATGCCGTCACCTGTTACTCGAGTAACGGTTCCCTCGTACCGGTGCACGGCCTCCATCATGCGCTCGAGTACTGGATTGAGTAGCTTGTCTGCATCCTCGGGATCTTGGTCGGCAATCAGCGCCGTAGATCCCTTGATGTCAGCAAACAGCACGGTGACCTGTTTGCGCTCGCCCTCTAAGGTTTCCTTGGTGGCGAGAATCCTCTCGGCAAGATGCTTAGGGATATAGGCGTCGGGCGACTTAAAGCGAGCTTCTGTAGGGAATCGCTTTGTAATCGGCTCACCGCACTCAAGGCAGAACTTGGCGCCCGCCGGCAGTACTGTCCCGCACTTGCGGCATGTGAGCGCCAAGTGCGTTCCACACTCCAGACAAAACTTCGCCTGCGAGGGGTTGTCGTGCTGGCAACGCGGGCACTGCATTGGTGTGGTCTCCTCCCCCGGGCAGCCGGTTGCTACAGGGCTAACCGCAAATGCTACGCCCTGTAGCGATCGCTGACTACAAGACACCCTCATGACACGCTTAGGCGTCGTGCTGGATGACGGCTTTGGCTCGTTTGCTGCCGACCGACACCCGAGGCCAGCGACGTCGGCTCTCGCATCCAGAGGGGGCAGTCGAGCAGAAGGAATTATCGAGCTAGTTCCGGCAGCAACCGGCCGATTGCAGGCATGCAGAATATGGGGGTCGCGGTCCAGACAGCGGTGCATTGCCCGGACCTCTTAGCACCACGCATCGCTGTAACTTGGTGCTCCTTGATCCGGCTTTCCGCCCTAATGACTGGCGTATACCCGATCGGTCCGCCAAGCCCTTATTGCTAGGGCACAAGTCGGTCCCACCGTCGGTTCGCTTCGAGATCAGACGAATAGCAGGAGCACCAGACGCCCTCACAAGAAAATGTTTAGAGCATTGCGGACATGTGTACAGCTCTGGCGCTTCGTGACCTAGCTGTCCAAGCACGTCAACATGGAACACGCAGCCACAGAAACCACAGGTCTGCTGAAACGTCCCCCGCACGTAATGAGGTGTGTCTGCCGAGTAGCTCATTTCAACGCCAGCGGCGAGCGGGTGATCACATCGCCAGCATCCTCTTCAGCGCAAACGCGGCGTAGCTCAACCAACAAGCCGAAGGCATCAAGTACATAGGCTCATAAGGTTGGCCGCAGTTCAGGCGGCGCGGAAGTCCAAACCAACGCAACAGAAGCCCCCATTGAATGTGTCGCTTTTAGTCAGATAGCAACGTTTCCGAGTACCCTTCAATCCCCGATCTGAATGCCCTACACCTACATTCTATTCATTCATCCGCGGATTCTTGTTGCTTTATCTGCTCGCTTGTGCTCTGATGCAAGGGCTTACCGACGGGTGATGGATTTGCGGACGACTTAGGGTTACACCCAGGCCTTCCTCAATCGTACGACCGCTAACAATAATCCCTCACCACCCGCCAGTGATCGCCCTTCAGCGCGAGGGTTTTGCCCTTCGCCAAAAATGCTGTCAATGTCCCCGCCCACGGCGGAATGAGGGCCTTACCGCATGGAAGCAGTATGGAATATCGAGCCACACCGGATCGGAAACTTTGTCCCGATTGTCTGCGTGAATATGTCCACAAAGCCAGCACACGCTGGAATAAATGCTGGCTGAAGGAGCTACATCGACCTTTACGGAGGCAAACAGCTAGAGCCCCCTTAACCTGAGAGCACTGAGACACGGAGGTCAACTATGCCCTTCTACCTTGCCCATAAACAAAGCGACTACGCTCATATCCCCGAGCTTCCCGACTATTACTTTGAAGCTGAACAAGACGACCATAACCAAGTCCCCGAACTGCAAGTCTGTCTGGCCGAAGCCCTCTACGACATCGAGTCGATGCTGGGCAACGCGGCTGCTTTCCCCGAGCAAGAGCTAATCCGGCTCAGGCATCAGATCGTCAGCAACTTAGAGCGGGCCTGGGAGATTACGGGCAATAGTAAGGAACAACTGGTGGCGATGATGTCGCAGATCAGCCAGGCCGCGGCGAAGAGAGGCAAGCAAAACCCCTCGTAACCGGGTGCCGTCTCGTGGGAGTTTTATGGAGGTCGGTCATGCAGTGCTGGCTTTTTTCTGCGCTCTTCTCAAGGCCTTTTTCTCTTCTTTGGCCTTGCGCTTCTCCTTTTTTGCCTGCTCGCGCCGGCGTTTTGCCTGGGTCTGCGGTCCTGGCCTGGCCATGATGGCGGCTCCTTCTTGTGGAAGAGTGGCTGCCCACGTTACCACAAAGTCTCCGCCGGTGCAGACGAGCCCGGTTTGTTATTCATGTCAAACAGTATATACTTCTGCGCCCTTTCATATCGCTTTTATCGAGCCTGCGGACATGGTGTCCACATCCTCTTAAGCGGCTGCCAACCTTTAGGAGGTGTCATGGGCAGGAAACTTTACGTCGGCAATCTGCCGTATTCAGCAACCGAACAATCGCTTCGCGAGACATTCAGTCGGTGTGGAACCATCGATTCCATCACCATGGTCACCGATCGGCATACTGGCCAGAGCAAGGGCTTTGGCTTCGTCGAAATGTCCACCAGCGGGGAAGCCCAGAAAGCAATCCAGGAGCTGAATGGCTCCACACTGGCAGACCGGCAGATCAAGGTCAGTGAAGCCAAGCCGAAGGCGCCGCGAGGTGGTGGCGGCTATGGCGGGGGCCGCCATCGCTGGTAGGCCACCCGACTACCGTAAAAGAACCCCGGTGCCGCCGGGGTTTTTCGTTGAAAGGCCTCTCAGTGAAACCTCAGATTGCCACCTGAGTGAGTGCTAAGCGCTTGCGAATGTGGCCCAAGTAGATACTGGCAAGCACTCAGTGCACAAGCAAGCGCGGTTGACGCAAACCAGCGTCTATTCACGGTAGGGAGACGTATTCAACAAAGGTTTGCCAACAATAGGTAATGGCGCTTTGTGCTGCTGCAACAGTGCTTCGAATTCTGACAATTGATTTGAAATCTTCGGGTCTTTCTTACCCAGTAGTTCGAGGACCTCGTCAAGGTCGCTGGCATGGACATGACTCCTGATCCAATCGCCTCCTCCATTCCACCGCTTGCGAAAGGTAGCGTAAGACTCGTGGACAAGATCGTACGCCCGTAAAAGGCGATGGCATACCGCCGCAGAGGATTGCGTATCTAAAAAGGTCTCAAGGTCGCTGAGCAACTTCCTTGTTCCAGCCGTCTTTAAGAGATCCTCGCTTCTTTGCCAATACTGGGACCACAGGGCTTGCTTTTGCTTCACGTCCGATTTACGAACAAAAACGAATTTGTTGTTCTGCTCGATAATGTCGTACTCGGTGCGACAACTGACGCATCTTATAGAGGTCTCAAATCCCCTTGACTTCGTTAGCCGCGCACGATCATGGCTATAAAATTTAATTGTGACCTCGCCCGTCCCACATACGCACGAGCCTCTATAGGCTTCGATCCGGTCATTTTCCACCCACGTTCCTCCGTATAACAGGTGGTAGAGGGGGGAAATTCTCCAGATATTGATCTTCAGCGTTCGCTTATATGCGACAGCTTCTGATCCTGAATCGACCACCTAGCGATTCAGTGTCTGGATATCAAGATAAGCAAGTGCTTACGTTCTCTTATAAGTATAGTCTCTAGTTTTGCCGTGGGCTGCTGAGGAGTACGTTTGAATTACCGCTTAGGGTAGAAAGCCACCTGACAAGACGAAGGCCTAGATCCGACAGCTTTCGGCCCAGGAGCGGTCAGTCAGTCGATCAGAAAAACTGCGTCGTGACAGGCCGAGAACGGCCATAGCGGACGTTCGAAGAACATTGCAGGTCCTAGCATGAGCATGATCTTGCTCGCCATGCCTTTCCTCCCGAGCAGATCGTGCGCTTGGCTTGCTTCGGCAAAAGGAAATCGCTGGGCGTGGTTCACGGGCGGCTTCCTGGCTTGCCGAAGCGAATACGCACATTAATTCGAAACGTGGTTCGTAATACTTCGTCATCACGCCGAGAAAGTCAGTTTCGTCCCCACCATATTGAGCAGAAACTGATCGCTCATCTCCTTTTCAATATGCATCGTGGCATTCCTGCCAGTACAATGTGTGGGCACCACGTACCTCGGGCCGATGTCCCTTAAAGCATCTGTGGTCGGTTTAATGATGGAGACGTAGTCGGGCCCGGTAAGATGGAAACCCCCCATCACGACAAATACCTCCTCAATGCCCGTTACCTGTCGTGCGTATTGGACGGTATTGATGATCCCCGAGTGTGCGCACCCGGAGAGAATGACCAGCCCCTTCCCTTTGACATTCGCCACAATCGCTGTGTCGTCTTCAATAGGATCATGCTTTGCTTCTCCATTCTCTTCATAATAAGCATTTGGCATTCCCTTTTCGAAGTCCGACGTCCTTGGTATCTCGCCGAGGAAGAGAAGCAGTCCATCCAGAAGCAGATGTGGTTCTTTTTTCTCTACCGGGACGACCTCCATTTCCTGCACCGACTCGCGAGTGAAGGGTGGGAAATTGACTCTTAATTGCCCTGCGAGTTTTATGTAGCGTGGATGCCTGAAAGCCGCAGGATGCAGCACAAGCTCGATGCCCTTCCTGCCAACTCGCTCTAGAAGCTGCTTGAGCCCTCCAAGATGATCGATATGGCCGTGCGAGAGAACCAAGGTCTCGACTTTACTTAGATTAACGTTCAATGCAGCCACATTGAAAGCTGTCCCGTGCTCGGAGAACCCGAAGTCGAAAAGAACCTGGCGGGAGGTTTCTCCCTTAAAAAGGGTCACAAGGGCAGAAAAACCATGCTCAGCCAGAATGCTGTTTCTTAGCTCAGACCCTTTCAGGGGCAAGGCCCGCTTCAGTATCTCGGAACTGTCTCCGGAGACAAGGTCTATATAGTTATCTTGCAGCGTTAAGACCTCTAACTTATCTGCTTCATTGATAGATAGTTTCATTGCACTCATGGTGTACCCCCCTGGCTTTAAAAGCGCCTACCTAGCGCTTAGCCGGGGCGCATCATCGTTTCGTGCGGAGAAAAGCCGCTAAACGCCATGTAAGCGCCCATCACCGGGAAAAACGCAGCAATGATGAAGACCCAGACGGCCAGGACCCGGCCAAAGAGCTGGACCGCGCCTTGCGTTCTGGTAGAGGAGTAAAGAATAAAGTAGCCCAGCACGACCCAGAGCGTGGTGGGAATGAAACTGAACAAGAACCACATGGCATCACCTCCAAGGGACCGTTGCGCGACAACCGTCCCGCCTCGGTAAGATCACTTCAAGCTCTCGCTTCCTCTTTCAACATCACCAAGATCCTGTCCGCCACCTGCCGGGCCACCGCTTTGCGCTCCTCCTCGGGGACGTCATCCATCAAGAAGATGTCGTTGTATTTCTGGTACAGCGGCAGGGCGTCGATGTGAACGAGCTTGTCTTCGCCAACGAGGTTCTTGAGGACACGTCCGTGACACTTGAGGAAACATCCATCGATCATGATGCTCTTCTCGGCTTCCTTCGCCCAGCGGGCCATCGAGGAATGCGGTACCACGAAGGTTTCGGCATGGCAGGCCCGCGCATAGGCCGGCACTTCGTGTGCGACCAAGTTGGCCGCCAGTCTGGCGATTTCGCCCCGGATACACGGGCCCTCGCAGGAGAAAACGGGGATCTTGCCCTCGGCGATATTTTGCTTGGCCCAGGCCTCGCCCGCCGGGCAGGTCCCTGTGACGCCTTCCACTTGAAGGGAGAAATCGGGTGTTGAGTTATTCATTGCAACCTCCTTACCGTCAAGGCAAGCAAAAGGGTTTGTCCACCCTTTTAGACGACGCGGCGCGCGTAGGTGTTACAGCATTCCGAGTTGCGTACCGATGCCCTCGTATTAGCATTTTGTCCGGTGCAACAGCCTGACACCTGAGGGTACCTTTAAAGGTATCCTACAACCTGTGCGTGCCGTATAGGTCAAGCATCAGGCTTACGTAGTGTTTGATGTAAATCAAAGAGGCAGTGATTTCGCAGCCCGAGGCTTTTGACGCTCGTTGAGCTCGTCTACCTTGCTCCGGTGTGGTTGGCGCAGTAACTAGCCCCTTGTAAGTTCGACACCTACCGAACTCATCCCGGATAAGGTGTACGAGAGACCGCTTTGGGTCGGTTGCGGCCGACCGGCACCCGAGGCCAGCGACGTCGGCTCTCGCATCCAGAGGGGACAGTCCAGCGGCCGAAGTTATCGACCTGGCTTCGGCGGCAAACGGCCCGGAACAGACGGTCGCTGC
>CAYGAS010000102.1:0-4827 GCA_964347935.1 uncultured Nitrospiraceae bacterium
GCGACCCGGCAAGTCTTAGTACCTGCTGATGCATTTCCCGTCCTGGCCTCGATCTGGCCGCTATTGCCTATCGTAAAAGTGTAGCCGGGCCCTGGATCCGGCGGGGTACGCCCGTCCCCTGCTATGACCGCCATGTCGGCTGCCGCCGGGATCGGCGGACGAGCCGGCCCCGGCCCCCCCAACCCCCTCGGGGGACCTCCGACTCACGTAAACAGGCAATTAGAGTGGGGTTTTCCTAGACAAGATGAGATCCGTCGTCTAACTTATTTTTTTGAAGGCATCCTAAGAACTGACAACGTCCACCGTGGGGGACCGATGGATCGGAGTATCGAGGTTAGGGATAACAATGCAGACAGAAGCTGCAAAAACGGTCGATTTTTCGGCATGGAACGCGGGTCCGGCGGCCATGTTGGCGTGGCTGAAGCCTCAGCCACCGGGCGATGCGCGGCGGCATTATGACACGGCGCTGCGCACGATCGCGCTTCTCCAAACAACCCTAGAACTGAATCCCTTGCTGCGCCTGTTCTCGCGCGAGGTCGGCGCGACGGTCGCGCACAGCAGCGTGCACTACCGAAATAACGATTGCAGCATCGAAGCGTCAGTCGGGCGCAGCGCCCGCTATCGGCGCACTTTCCGCGTGATCGTCGAGCGCCGCGACCTCGGACGGCTGACATTCTCACGCGGCAAGCCTTTTACATTGAGGGAAACGGCCTTGCTCGAGTTCTTACTCTCGAGCCTGGCTTATCCGCTGCGTAATGCGCTGCGTTACGAGAATGCCTTTCAGGCCTCACTGACTGACCCGCTTACAGGCGTGTACAACCGCGGCATGCTCGAGTCGGCGCTCCAGCGAGAGGTCAGTCTTGCACGCCGTCACGGTGCGCCGCTTTCGTTAATCATCCTCGACATCGATGGCCTCAAGGCGGTCAACGACAATTTCGGACACGAACGCGGTGATCACCTCATCAAGGCCGTCGCGCGTTCGGTGGCAGGGACGCTGCGCCGAAGCGATATCTTTTGTCGCTTCGGTGGCGACGAGTTTGCGTTGGTACTCAGCAACACCGACCAGCACGGCGCCGCGGTTCTGGCCGAGACCATCCGCAAACGCACCGCAGGAATTACACGCATCTTCGACCACCAGGCGGTGAAAGTTACGGTGAGCGTAGGTGTGGCATCGCTTTCGGGGACCGAGGACGATAAGACACTCTTCGCCCGCGCCGACCAGGCGTTATATCGCGCCAAGGGTGCCGGCCGTAATTGCATCAAGGTCGCGGGTGCCGCATAGCGGCGCTTGCACACCGACCGGTCGTTGCATGCGAAAATAGCTCTGAGACCCGCCGGCCCGAGCGCTTCGATAAGCCGGCGGGCCTAGAGAAATCCCTTGCAACGCAACCGGTCGTCCCTTAGGGCTTAAGGTAGCTCTTCGCCGTGCTGACGGCGGCAAGCACGGCCGGAAAACCTGCCAGTCCCGTCGCTAGCAAGATCGCCTGATAGATTTCGTTCGCCTGCGCGCCGGCTTTCTTCGCCTGCGAGATGTGCGCGACTAGCCCGCCGCCGTGCTCCAGTGCCACCGAGATGCCGATCTTGATCAGCTCTGCCGTTTTCGCATCTAACGGCCCCGCCTGATCGCAGCTGTTGCGCAGCTGCTCGTACGCACCCCAGACCGCGGGGAAGTCTTGCTTGAAGCTATCGAGTGTGGCTGGCATGGGTCCTCCTTTTACTCATGATGCACGCCGTGACGCAGCGACGTTATCACAGCAGCTACCGCGCAGCGAGAACAGCAAGAATCGGGTGGTGCATGGCCGGCACCGCCACTAGGATTAGACTCGGACCAGGCACTGTAGAGGTACAAATGATGAACGTCAGGAGTCAGTGTTTACTGGACAGCCGTATCGGCCTATGGACGGACCCGCGCTCACGTTGGAGCCTCGCGCGATTCGTTGATATCCTGTTCGAGTGGCATGAACGTGCCCGTCAACGCTGCCAATTGCTGTCCCTCGATGATCACCTGCTGAAGGACATCGGCATCAGCCGTGCGGACGCCGAGCGCGAGGCAGGCAAGCCTTTCTGGGAGCGCTAGTAGCGGGCATGCGAACGGACACGACTACTGTGGACACGCTGGAAACTGCAAATGCATCGCATTCGCGCGTGGAGGCGTTGGTCGCTCGATCGCGCGACTACGCACGTGTTGCTAGGGCCCTCGACTATGTCGCCCGCAACTATGCGAACCAGCCCGAGCTCGTTGATATCGCCGAGCATGCGAACTTGAGCGAGTACCATTTCCAGCGGCTTTTTACGCGCTGGGTCGGAATCAGCCCGAAAAAATTCCTGCAGTACGTCACGCTTGCACACGCTAAAGAGCGCTTGACCCGAAGCGCCAGCGTGCTCGACACCGCGCTTGCGGTCGGCCTTTCGGGCCCCGGTCGCCTGCACGATCTCTTTATCAGCTGCGAGGCCATGAGCCCGGGCGAGTACAAGCGGCGCGGGCGTGGCCTCACCATTCGCTACGGGTTCCATCCGAGCCCCTTCGGCGAGTGCCTGATCATGCTGACCGATCGCGGAATCTGCGGGTTTGCCTTTGTCGTTGACGGCAAGCGCCAGCAGGCACTGGGGGGGCTCGCTTCAAGGTGGGCACATGCCCGCCTGATCAGCGACGCTCGGCAAACACAGGCCGCGGCCGAAAACGCCTTTGCGTCCGGCGGCACTAGCCAGCAATCGCCGCTGCCGTTGCTGTTGTGCGGAACACCTTTTCAGATCAAGGTGTGGGAGGCTTTACTGCGGGTCCCGCGCGGCGGGCTCACCACCTACGAAGGACTCAGCCTCGCGCTCGGCTACGGCGGCCGCGCGAATCAAGCGATCGGTCAGGCCGTCGGCGCCAACCCGATTGCCTATCTGATTCCCTGCCATCGCGTCATTCGCAAGTCAGGCCTGCTCGGCGGTTACCACTGGGGCATCGAGCGCAAGCTCGCCATGATTGGCTGGGAAGCTGCGCACGCCGAGCGCATGGCCGCGACCTGAGCGCGGTTGACCTCTTTTGACGTGACGGCTACTTCCGCTGCGTCGTTCCTAGCAAGGCCCTTGTGAACGGCTGAATCGCTGACCCATTGCGGCGACGCGGCCACGGTGTCAGTATCGGCGATCAGCCAAAGTGAAAACCAAGGGGTGCCGAACGCGGGAGAGGCGAGATGAACGAGGACCAATTCAGACAGGAGCTGCGCAAGCGGGGCTACCCCGAGGCTCAAATCAGGGAATTCGAGCCAAACCTAGACAAAGAAATGCATACGCATGATCAATCGGCCATGGCGCTGGTCATGCGCGGGGCATTGACGCTCGTGCTGGAGCGCGAATCCACGACCTACAAGCCCGGTGAATGGTGCGAGCTTGTCGCGGGTACCTTGCACACGGAACGCACCGGCGCCAGCGGGGCAACCGTGCTGCTCGCCTACAAACGCCCTTGACGGCCGCTCGCGCGTACCACGGGTCACTCCATGACCCGCGTGTCTGTTTCTGGCGGTTTTCGGTCAGTCGGACGTACTCGATCAATTCAGTCAGTGTTTGCTCAATCCAGTCCGAGCGCCTGCGCGCGCGACGAAGATGGCCAGCGGCCTCAGAATAATAGGTGCTCACTGCCTATTCTTCATATTGTCTTGAACACCTTTGCGATCGTCTCGCCGTACACCGACAGCTCCCAGGCGCAGGTGTAACCAAAGGGCGTCAGCCGGACCGAGTAGCCGGCGGTTCGTAATCGTTGCGCGAGATCCTCGAGAAATCGCTGCGCGAAGTCGGCAGCCGCCTTGCTGTCGGACAAGTGCGTAAATGAATGCAGGGCGACGTGTTGCAACTGCCGCTTGTTAGCCAGCCATTTGATGTTTTTCAGGGCCGTATTCAGAACCTTGTCGCGGCGTGATTCATCCTCGGCTTCGGCATGCACGAAGATCACCGCGGCGTTCGTGATCTCTTCATCGACGTCACGATCTGCGGCCTCGGGCAAGGTCTTTTCGAACGAGCTGAAACGAAAACGCTCGGCTTGAAACATTAGTAACTTCATAATGCGAGTAACACGTCGCAAGTTTCAAGTGGCAGGGCGACAATGCAATAAAGGTTCTTGGACTCGCTGCCCGGTTACTTGAACCTTGCTACTCGTTACTGGTCTTTAGTCGTCAAGAACGATGTTAACGCGGCGGTTGTGCTTGCCCTTCTTCTCGATCTTGGCGACGCGCACCCGGCCGATCTCACCGGTGAATATCAGATGGGTACCGCCGCAAGGCTGGAGGTCAACGCCCTCGATCTCCACCAGGCGCACGCTTCCCTGCCCGCTCGGCGGCTTGACCGACATCGTACGCACCAGATCCGGGTTGGCGGCGAGTTCTTCATCCGCGATCGAGCGGCACCGCACCCGGTGGTTCTCCTCGATCAGCCGATTCAGCTCGTCAGTGATGTGATCCTTGTCCAGGCTAGGCTCCGGCAGATCGAAATCAAGCCGCCCGCGCCGGTCGCCCACCGAGCCACCGGTCACGGCGCCTGGTACCACAGCGCAGAGCACATGCAAGCATGTGTGCATGCGCATTAGCCGGTAACGGCGGTCCCAGTCGATCTCTGCCGTGACGAGGTCTCCCACGTCGACATCGGCGGCCCCTTCGCCCGGAACATGTAGTATCTGCGTAGGCTGACCGCCTTTGCGTGTATCGACGATCGGGATCTCCACACCGTCGGCCCTTCGCAGTCGCCCGGTATCCCCCGGTTGGCCGCCCCCCGTTGGGTAGAACACGGTGCGGTCGAGCTCGATACCGTCGCTGGTGATGGCCGTCACCACCGCTTCACAGCACGTGG
>CAYGAS010000103.1:0-37088 GCA_964347935.1 uncultured Nitrospiraceae bacterium
CGAACCGACACCGGCACGGGCCAGGACCTTCTGCAGCTTTTCACTCATGCCCCCTCGCGCCGGGGATCGCAACCTGGACATCATCCGCCTGGTCCGCGCGCAGCAGGGTGCGCTCATCGGTACTGGAAGCGGCTGCCGTACCGGCTGACGGCTCGCTCGCGTCGCGCAAAGTGTCCACGGGCTGTTGCTCTGCAGGTTCTGCCTCGGCCCCATTGCCCTCGTCGCTGCCACCATGCTCGCCATCGGCGAGCCGCTTGTCGAGCTCCCGGCCGATCTCCTCAAGGTCGCGCACCTCGGCTAGCGGTGGCAGCTCCGCCAGGCTTGAGAGATTAAAGTGCTCGACGAACTGCCGGGTCGTGCCGTAGAGCGCGGGCTTGCCGGGGGCATCGCGATGCCCCACTTGCCGGACCCATTCGCGCTCCACCAGAGTGCGGATGATGTCGGTGCTGACCGAAACGCCTCGTACGGACTCAATGTCCCCACGGGTGACAGGCTGCTTATAGGCGATGATCGCCAGCGTCTCCAGTAACGCACGTGAGTAACGCGGCGGTCGTTCTTGCTGCAGACGCGCAATCCACTCAGCGTACCTCTCGCGTGTCTGAAAGCGATAGCTGCGATCGATGCGCTTGAGCTCGATGCCTCGGCCTTCGTACTCCTGCTCAAGGGCGTTGAGCGCTTCAGCGATGGCCTGGCGCGGCGGCTGCGAGTCGGCTGGAAACATGGACAGCATCTTGTCCACGGTCAAGGGCTCGTTAGCGGCCAGCAGTGCAGCCTCGATAATGTTTTTCAGCTCGAAGATCTCTTCTGACATCACGCTGCCGCCTTGAGGTGAATCGGCGCGAACGGTTCCTGCTGTACGAGCTCGACCAGCGCCTCTTTCAACAGCTCGAGCACAGCAATAAAGGTAACCACGACACCAAGCCTGCCCTCTGCCAGAATAAAGAGTTCTTCGAAACCCACGAACTTCTCGCTATCAATGCGCGTCATGATTTGTGTCATGCGCTCGCGAACCGACAGCCGTTCGCGCAACACGTGATGGTGACGGTACAACTCTGCACGCTCGAGGACCCGTTGGAAGGCATCGAGTAATTCAGTCAATGTGACCTTCGGCTGCGGACGCGTGGCCTGCTTGCCTGTGAACGCTACGACGGCAAGATGGACCTCGCGGCCCACGCGCGGCCGCCGATCGAGCTCTTCGGCAGCCTTGCGGTAGCGTTCGTACTCTTGCAGGCGGCGTACCAGCTCGGCGCGCGGATCCTCCTCGTTTTCCTCCTCTGCCGGACGCGGCAATAACATCCGCGATTTGATCTCGGCCAATACCGCTGCCATCACCAAGTACTCAGCAGCGAGCTCGAGTTTCGCCACCTGCATCAGCTCGATGTAACTAATGTATTGCTGGGTTATCTGGGCGATCGGGATATCGAGAATATCGAGATTCTGCTTGCGGATGAGATACAGCAACAGATCTAACGGCCCCTCGAAGGTCTCAAGAAAGACCTCCAAGGCATCCGGGGGTATATACAGATCTTGCGGCAGCTCGATCACGGGCTGCCCCTGAACGACGGCCAATGGCGCCTGTGTCTGCTGCGGAGTATCCACTAGCTGTACCCCAATCCCATCGCCTGGCGGACGTCATCGAGCGTCTCCTCGGCGACATCGCGTGCGCGCTCATTTCCCTCGGCGATAATATTCTTAACCAGTGTACGATCGCGCGCGTATTCCTCCGCACGCGATCGTATGGGCTCAAGTTCGGCGATCACGGCGTCGATGACCTTCTGCTTGCATTCCAGGCAACCAATGGCGGCCGTACGGCAACCTTCCTGTACCCACTTCTGCGTGCTCTCGTCGCAGTAGACATGGTGAAACGGCCATACCGGACATTTTGCCGGGTCACCAGGATCCGTGCGGCGTACCCTGGCCGGATCGGTCGGCATGGTCTGTATCTTCTGCTGCACGCTGTCCGGTTCTTCGCGCAGAGCGATGGTATTATTGTACGATTTCGACATCTTCTGACCATCAAGTCCAGGCATTTTGGGTGCATGGGTCAACAGCGCCTGCGGCTCCGGCAGAATGATTTTGCCACCCCCCTCGAGATAACCAAACAGCCGCTCCTTGTCGCCTATGGTAATGTTTCTCTGTTTGTCGAGCAGCGCACGCGCCGTCGCCAACGCCTCCTGATCGCCCTTTTCCAGATAAGCGGTGCGCAGCTGCCGATATAAGGAACCGGTCTTCTTGCCGAGTTTGGTGACCGCCTCCTTGGCGCGTTCTTCGTATCCGGGCTCGCGGCCATACAAGAAATTGAAGCGCCGCGCCACCTCGCGCGTCAGTTCCACATGCGCCACCTGATCCTCGCCGACCGGTACCAGGCCTGCGCGGTAGATCAGGATATCGGCCGCCTGCAACAGCGGGTATCCGAGAAAACCGTAGGTCGACAGGTCCTTGTCCGCGAGCTGTGCCTGTTGATCCTTGTAACTTGGCACCCGCTCGAGCCAAGGCAGCGGTGTGATCATTGCCAGGAGCGCAAACAACTCGGCATGCTGCGGCACTTGCGACTGAATAAATAGCGTGGCGTGATGCGGATCGACGCCGGAAGCCAACCAGTCGATAACCATGTCCCAGATATGCTCACGGATGACGTGCGGTTCCTCGTAATGTGTGGTCAGCCCATGCCAGTCGGCGACGAAGTAGAAGGCCTCGTACTCGTGCTGTAGGCGTACCCAATTACGCAACACCCCATGATAGTGACCCAGATGCAGACGCCCGGTTGGGCGCATACCGGATAACACGCGTGCGGGTTGGCCAGGAGGGACGCTTGGATGCGCCATCACGACAGTCCTACCACCGTGATCACAAACCTGAGAGCAAACTCGATCGGCGGCGCTATGACCACCCACAAGATCCCCGTAATCATGAGCGTCAGCAAGATTACGAAGCCGAACGGTTCCACGCGGCTCAGCTGCCAAGCCCACCGGCCAGGGAGCAGGCCGACGGCGACACGGCCGCCATCGAGCGGCGGTAAAGGCAGAAGATTGAACACCATCAACAGCACATTAATAAGTATGCCCACGAGCCCCATATAAATCAGTGGCTCGGCAATCCCCGATACCGACGCCGGTAGCAGGTTAGCTATCTTGGCAAGGAGACCCCAAAAAATCGCCATCAATAAGTTAGCCGCTGGACCGGCGGCAGCAACAAATATCATATCCCGCTTCGGATGCCTCAGATTTTCCCACGTCACTGGCACCGGCTTCGCCCAGCCGAACAAGAAGCCCTTGCCCCCCAAGGCGATAAGGAACAACAGCGCAGCCGGCACCAAGACCGTCCCCACCGGATCGATGTGCTTGATGGGATTAAGCGTCACGCGACCCAGGCGTTCGGCTGTCGGATCTCCGAAAAACTTAGCGATCCAACCGTGGGCCACCTCGTGCACGGTGATGGCAAACAATACGGGCAGGATGGAGATAATGATAACTTGGGGCAGAGATAAATCACTGAGCACCCTGAGTATGCCTTGCAACATCGGGCCAAGTATATCAGGCCGGCCCCGGCGCATAAATTGACTTGATCAGGTGCTCGGGCCTATTTCAGCGCTGTGCGCGCCAGCTGCGCCAGCGCCGTGATATCGCCTTTGCCCTGGCGCGCGACCTCGACCACGCCATCTTTAAGCACGATGACCGTGGTGGGCTCGAAGCCGCAGGGCCCACCATCGATCACGAGATCGATCTCGTGCTCCAAACGCTCGCGAATCTCGACTGGATCGCTCAGCGGCAGCTCGCTGCCCGGGAGAGTGAGCGTCACGCTCATCAGCGGCTCGCCAAGCTCCGTTAGCAGCGCCTGCACGATGCGATGATCCGGGATCCGCAGACCGATCATGTTTCGGCGTCCATCGAGCAAGCGCCGCGGCACCTCTCGCGTCGCCGGCAGAATAAAGGTATAGGGCCCCGGCGTGTTGGCACGCAGCACCCGGTAATCGGCGTTCGTGATCCGCGCATACAGGGAGAGCTCCGAGAGATCATGGCACACCAATGTGAAGTAGTGCCCAGTATCGAGCCGTCGTATGCGGCGGATGCGCTCGAGCGCGGATTTGTCGCCGATGCGGCACCCCAGCGCATAGCTGGAGTCGGTGGGATAGGCGATCACGCCGCCATCGCAGAGAATCGCAACGGCCTGGCGGATCAGGCGTGGTTGGGGATTGTGGGAATGTACCTGAAAGTACTGGGCCACGTACGTATGCGCTTACCGCCCAAGCCCCGGCGCCACCGCCGGGACTGGGACGGTCGTCCTAGATCACCCGTGCAACCCGTCGAAGCGCGGGGCATCAGGTTTTTTTCTTGTCCCCTTTCATGAACTTGTCCAGCTGGCCCGCCGCCCACTTCTGTCCGCCCAGGCCAAAGGCCAAGGACAGCGCAAGCACAATACCGGCAAACAGGATAAAAAACGTCCAGCGGATGATGTCGGCGCCAACATCGACCTGATTCAAAGCGATGATAATGACGAAGATCATGATCGCATAGCGACTGATCCGGCCCATGAGCTCGGCATCCTGGATGCCGACGTTCTTCGCGTACGCTACGACCGCGTCACCGACAAAACGCGCGAAGTATAGCCCGATAGCCATGATCAACACGGCGACGATCACGTTGGGGATGAAAAACGCCACCCGGCTGAAAAGATCGGACACCTCTTTCAGTCCCAGGATATTGAAAGCCACCAGCAAGGCCACCAGGATTGCTAACCAATATATCAGAATCCCCAGTATGTCGATCGTGGTCTTTTTGATGCCACCCTGCTTGAAAAAGTTGTCGACCCCGGCCTTTTCCGTGACCAAGTTGAAATTGACCGCCTTCAGGGCCTTGACGACGATGAACTGCAGAAATTTCGCGAGCAGCCAGCCAGCGACCAGGACAGCGATGGCGAGAAAGAACTTTGGCAGGAACTGCACGAGCTGCACGAGAAAGACGCGCGCAGGTTCCAACATAAGAGTAATTTGGTCCACGGCTCGCCTCCTTTCTTGAGATTGTTGTCAACGGCGATTCTGACGCCGCGGGGACGCTCGAGTCAACCGCTGCGGCCCGCACGCCTACAGTCGGCCCGGCACGATAGGGTAAACTGTGCAACCTTAGAAAGGTCCCAACGAGCTATAAGCCAGTATGAAGCTGCTTTACGATTTCTTTCCGCTGTTGCTGTTCTTCGTCGCATTCAGCCTGTACGACATCTATGTCGCCACGGCTGCGGCGATGGTCGCTACCCTGGTGCAGGTGATCTGGCACTGGCATCGAACTCGACGTTTCGAAAAACTGCACTTGATCACGCTCGGCGTGCTGCTCGTCTTCGGTGGCATGACCCTGCTGTTCAAGGACGATACCTTCATTCGCTGGAAACCCACGGTCGTCTACGCCATCCTGGCGGCACTGGTGTTCGCCAGTCAATTCGCCGGCAACCGGACGCTCATAGAACGGTTGCTGAGCGCCCAAATCGCATTGCCAGCGCACGTCTGGAGCCGCCTCAATGTCAGCTGGGGCTGTTTCTTTGTGCTCTTGGGGGCGCTCAACCTGTACGTGGCCTTTTACTACGGGCTGGATCAGGACGCACAGGCGCGCCTTGCGTTGTGGGCCAAGTTCAAGGTATTCGGCCTGACCGGGTTGACGCTGGCATTCGTCGTCGCTCAGGCATTCGTCATGGCGAAATACGCGGATAAACCAACGCCCGAGGAATAGATTCAATGTATTATGCAATTATGGCAAGTGACGTCGAAGACAGCCTCGAACGGCGCTTAGCTGCCCGTCCGTCGCACTTGCAGCGCCTGCAGCAACTAAAAAATCAAGGTCGGCTGATGCTCGCCGGACCCTTCCCGGCCATCGATAACGAAGACCCCGGACCGGCGGGTTTCAGCGGCAGCCTGATTGTGGCGGAGTTCGAGTCGCTCGAGGAGGCGCGCACCTGGGCCGACGCCGACCCCTACTTGGAAGCCGGAGTCTATGCCGAGGTGACGGTAAAACCCTTCCGCAAGGTCCTGCCCTGATTCGTGAATTGGTTATGAGTGATTCGTAATCCGTATCAGAGTATCGCCACTCACCAATAACCAGTTAGCGGTTTTATTTGATCAGCTTGAGGAACTGTTTCTCGTTGAGCGTCTCGATGCCAAGCTCGGCGGCCTTGCTTGCTTTCGAGCCCGGATCGGTACCGACGACGACGTAATCGGTCTTGCGCGAGACGCTACTCCCCACTTTCGCCCCAAGCGCCAGCAGTTCTTGTTTCGCTTCCTCGCGCGTCATCGACTCGAGCCCGCCGGTCAATACAAAGGTCTTTCCCGTCAAGGCACCGGCTTTGCGTCTTTGCGGTGGAGCGATCGGCTTCACACCCGCCTTGAGCAAGCGACGGATAATTTCACGATTGTGTTGCTCGCGAAAAAAGTTATAAATGTCCTCGGCCATATTGGGACCTACATTAGGGATCGCCTCGAGCACCTCGCGACTGACTCGCATCAATGCATCGAGGCCGCCGAAATGTTCCGCCAGCAGTTGCGCGGTGGCCTCACCGACCTGGGGAATACCGAGCGCGTTGAGAAAACGCGCAAGCGGGACACGTTTACTTCGCTCGATCTGATCGAGCAGGTTTTGCGCCGATTTCTCGGCCATGCGCTCGAGCGCCACGATATCGGCCTTTTTCAGTGAGTAAAGGTCAGCCACTGTCTTGACGAGCGCTTGAGCGACGAGTTGCTCGACAAGCTTGTCGCCCAGTCCTTCGATATCCATGCCCCGGCGCGACGCGAAGTGCAGCAGCGCGCCCTCGGCCTGTGCCGCGCAGTACAGTCCGCCCATGCAGCGATGCGCCGCCTGCCCTTCCTCGCGCACGACCGCCGATCCGCACACGGGACATTTCGTCGGCATGCGCCAGCGTCGCGTACGATGCGGACGCTTCTCTTTGATTACGGAAACGACTTCCGGGATCACGTCACCGGCACGGCGCACGATCACGGTATCACCGATGCGTACATCCTTGCGTTCAACCTCGTCCTGGTTATGCAGCGTAGCATGCGTCACCGTCACACCGGCCACCTGCACCGCGCCGAGCTGCGCGACGGGCGTGATCACACCGGTTCGACCCACCGAGGGGATGATGTCTTCGACGATCGTGGTCTCTTCGTGTGCCGGGAACTTGTGCGCGACCGCCCAGCGTGGCGCCCGTGCCGTAAATCCTAGCTGTTCGCGTGCAGCCAGCTCATCAACCTTGTACACCACGCCGTCCACTTCGAAGGGTAGCGAGTCGCGCTGCGCGAGCATCTTACGATAGTAAGCGAGACATCCGTCCAACCCCTGCACAACCTGGAAGTACGCGGTCGTACGAAACCCCCATTTGCGCAGTTGTTGCGTGACTCGCGAATAGCGTTCGCCGACGGGCACCGACGTCTCACCGAGGCCCCAAGGGACAAATGTCAGCGGGCGTGATGCCGTGATGCGTGGGTCGAGCTGGCGCAGGCTGCCGGCCGCTGCATTGCGCGGGTTGGCAAATACCTTGTTCCCTTGCTTGAGTTGCTCGGCATTAAGGCGCTTAAATGCATCGATCGGTATGACTACTTCGCCGCGGACTTCGAGCACCTCGGGCCAGCCGCTCTCTCGCAGCCGCAGTGGTATCGTCTTGATGGTGCGCGCGTTGACGGTCACATCCTCGCCGGTCGTGCCATCTCCGCGCGTGCCCGCGCGCGCCAGTCTACCGGTCTCATAGCGCAGGCTCACCGAGGTACCATCGAATTTAGGCTCGGCAGTGTAAGTGACTGCCTCCAGTTGCAACCCCTGACGCACGCGCCGGTCCCACTCCCCGAGCTCAATCTCATCGAAGGCATTGTCCATGGAGGTCATGGGTACACGATGGCTCACCTGACCGAAGGCAGCCGATGGCTTCGCACCGATGCGCTGAGTGGGCGAGTCCCTTGTGACCAGGTCCGGATGCTGCGCTTCCAGCTCCTGTAGCTCCCGTAGCAGCCGATCATACTCGGCGTCGGCAATCACCGGCGCGTCGAGCACGTAGTAGCGGTAGTTATGGTAGTCGATTTGCTGGCGCAGCTCGGCTGCGCGTTTTCGCAGGCGCGCGCCCGTCGTCATGGATTGAAAAATCGCAGTGCGTTCTCGCTACCCGGGTTAATGCCGCGGGTCGTGATGTCGGAGGCAATGCGTTTAATCTGGTGCTGAATCGCCGCCAAACCGTCATCACTCAAGGGTTGCTGGTCCTGATCCGTCAAGCTGCCGCCAAGTGTTTGGCACAGACCCTTGGCGGTGCGGACCATGTTCTCGAACGCACGCGAAGGCTCGTTCACGCAGGGTACTGTCATGAACAGCGTCAGGCCCGGCGTGCTGAAGCTATCGAGGGCCTCTGGATCGAACGCGCCCGGCTGGTAGAGATTGGCCATGCTGAACAAGTGGCGACAGCCGTGAGCCTTATCGTTTTTCATGTGATAGATGTTCATCGCGCCGAAGTGCATACCCTCCTGCGTGGCGGCCTGCGCGATGGCGCGCCCATTGAAGTCTTTACCAGCTTCAGCGACGATGTTCACGCTCGCAATGACATCGTACTTCTGCGCGAAGTCCTGCATCTGGCGCGCACGTTCGAGCGCCTCCTCTACTGTAAGAGAGAGCTTCAGCGGCCGCGCGAAGGCATCCGCCAGTTTCAAGCCAAGCTGCACGAAATTGTTAAGCTCGGACTCGTCGATCGGTCCGTTGGCGTCGGCTAGTTGGATGGCAAGCGCGAGATCGCTGTACTGGGCGTCATCGGCGTCGCGTTCCAAGACGGTCCACTGGCCGACCAGATAACTCAGGCCACAGAGCTGCCGCGGTTTTTCCAGGATGTATTCGTTTTGGCGGTAAATCCCCAATGCCCGGTCACGCATCACGGGACCGGGCCCTGGAAGATAGCCGATCAGGTCTATCTGCGGGTTAGGGCCAGACTCATGCCCCATTGGAAACAGGCTGTTGAAGTCGGGCGCCGGCTGTTCCTTCGATCTCGGGCGGCGTTTGTCGCGCACGCCAGGACGCAAGCCTAGCGGCGTGCTGGCAACCTGCTCAACGCTTTCGAGCTCTCGGTAGATGGGCGACTCGCGATTCGTGACCGTATCGGCTTGCGATAGCGCAGACTTGATGGCCCGCTTTTCCAAGTCGACCGGCGGCCCGGGATTGATATCGAGCGGCGGAGCGACAGGCTCGCCGCCGATCAGCGCTGACCCGTTTTCCGCGTCTTCGGCAAGATCAGCCCGGTGAGCGTGTGCCCGACGCGCCTTGCGGTCTTGCTCACGTCGGTTGAGCCGCACCTTGTCAAAGCTGCTGGCGGCCACCGCCACGATAACGACGAGACCGATCAGCAGTAACGCCCCCTGCAGATCCATCAGCGCGCCGCCAGGGCCAAGGCCTCGTCGATATCAACCGCGACCAGGCGTGAGACGCCGGGCTCGGTCATGGTAACGCCAATCAGGACTTTAGCGGTCTCCATGCTGATCTTGTTGTGCGTCACATAAACCATCTGCGTGCGCTCGGAAAGCGTACTCAGGGTCTCACAGTAGCGTTCCACGTTGGCATCATCCAACGGAGCGTCCACTTCGTCCAACAGACAAAACGGTGCCGGGCTGAGCTCAAACAGCGAGAACAGCAGCGCCACCGCGGTCAAGGCCTTTTCACCACCCGACAGCAAATGGATGGTACTGTTGCGCTTGCCCGGCGGGCGCGCCATCACCGTCACACCCGTGGTCAACAAATCGTGTTCGGTCAACTCCAGATAAGCGCTGCCTCCACCGAAGAGGCGCGGAAAGAATGACTGAAAACCGCTGTTGACTCGATCAAACGTGTCCTTGAAGCGGCCGCGCGACTCGCGGTCCATCTTACTTATCGCCTCTTCCAATGTCGCCAACGCTTCCGACAAGTCTGCGTACTGCTGATCGAGGTAACCCTTGCGCTCTGACTGCTCCTCGTACTCGTCGATTGCAACCAAGTTGATGGCACCGAGGCGTTCGATCTTGGCCTGCAACTCTTGTATCTGCGCCTGCCAAACCTGCTCGGTCGCATCTGACGGCAACTCGGCGACAATTTGTCCCAGCTCGAACTCGCTCTCGCCCACCTGCTCGGCTAGCCCGTCGCGTCGGGTGACGCGCTCCTGGCGGGCGACACGAGCCTCCTCATGCGCCTGCCGAATCTCCCCGACCCGCCGCTCCTGCTGCGCCCGGGCTTGTTCCTGCTCGCGTAGACCGGCATCAAACTCACCAAGGTGTGCGCGCGCCTCGTTCAAGCGCTGTTCGATCTGCAAGCGCTTCTGCAAAAAACCGTCCAAGCGCTGTTTGAGCGTCGCATCCGGTTGCTCCTGCCCGGCGATGACCCCTTGCAGCTCCTCACGTCGGGTGGCCAGTTGCTTTAGCTGTGCCTCCAGCCGCATCACGCTCTGGCGCGTGGACTCGAACGCGCTTTGCATTCCCTGGCGTTTCACCTCGAGCTCATGCAACTGGTCCTGCGCCTCGCTTGCTGCCGCGCGCGCGTTTTCCTGTTGCGCTTGTAAATTCTGGCGCCGGACCTGCAACTCATGGGCGTGGCGCTCATGACTGCCGCTTTGTGCCTCCGCCGCTTGCACCAAGCGCTCGGCTTCTCGCAGCTCATTCTGATCACGCTCGAGCTGTGTTTGCAGCTCAGCTTGCTCGCTTCCGATCTGCTCCGCACGCGTCTGCAGCTGTGCCAGCCGCGTTTCCTCGCGCGCGCGCTGCTCTTGAAATGCTGCACGGTCGTTAATGTGCGCGTTCAGTTGACGCTGGTTTTGCTCACGCTCGCGCTCGAGCTGCGCAATGTCGGCCTGCAGGCGTGTCCGCTCCTGGATCACTGCCGTAAGGCGTTCATGAAGTTTCTGCAACTGCGCCTGCAGCGCCTCGATCTCGCGCTCGCGCTCTAGCATACCCGCGCGTTCGGAGTTCTCGTTGACCGTGCTCACCCAATTGCGACCGACCCACACGCCGGCCCGGGTTACCACGGACTCATGCGCGCCGAGTTCTCCACGCAGCGCGAGTGCCGCGCTCAGGTCGTCGCTCACGTAGATGCCGGCAAGCAACGGGCCGAGATCGGCCTCGGCCTGCACCTTATCCAGCAGGGTTGGCCTTCCGCTCTTACTGACCGGCGCCAACGCCGCCGCTCGATCAAACAAGGCCACCTCGACCTCCAGGCCGTCCTTGAGATCGGCGGCATAACGTTCCAGACCGTCAACGCATACAGCAGTCAACCTCACGCCGAGCACGCGCTCGACCGCGCGTTCCCAACCGGCTTCGACGGCGAGCAGTCCGGAAAGACGCGGCGCCTGCGATAAGTCGCGTCGCGCAAGCCAGTCGGCGAATGCCGCATCGTGTTTGCGCTCGGCTACCGCTTGCAGCTCTTGCAGTGACGCGATGCGCGCTTCATGTCTGTGCTGCTCAGAGCGCAGCGTCTCGAGCTGCTGTGCGACCTGCTCCTCCTGGGCACGCGTATCCGTGATGGCCTGCTGGCCAGCCTGCACGCGTTGGTCCATCTCTGTGCAGCGCGTTTCGTGCTCGCTTGCTTGGCGTTCGAGATGCCTCGCATCCACGCCCTGGCGCGCGTGCGCGATATCCTGTTGTTCTTTTCCCAACCTCGCCTGCCGATCTTGCAGCTCACGTATGTGCTGCCCGAGTTGGCCGCTGCGCACGCGTTGGATCTCGCTCATCTTCGCCGGCTCGGCAGCAGCCGCGGCAAAGGCATCCCAGTCCAGCTGCCAGTCCCGCATGGCCTTTTCTGCGCTGGTGAGCGCCTCTTGGCTGCGGTCGCGGCGTTCGCGTGCCTGTTCCAGAGCAGGTACGCCCCCTTCCAAGCCGCTGCTCAGCTCCTTCAGCTGCTGCAAGTCCGCTTGTAGATGTTGGCTTGCTTCCTCCCAGGCGCGATTCACCCGCTCGAGTTCATGCAGTCGCTGACTGTGACTTTCGCGTGCGTGCTCGATCGCCTGTTCCACGCTCGTAATCTCCGCGCCGACCGCATAAAACTCACTCTGCACGGCGTTACAGTGATCGGATGCTTGGGCTTGCTCGCTGCGGATACGCTCGATCTGCGACTCAATGGCGCGTTGATCGGCAATGGCGCTTTCAAGCTGTATCTCTTGTGCAGCGATGGCGCGATCGGCACTTTGCACCTCGGCGTCGAGCGCCCGCCAACGCAACGCTAGCCACTGTGCGCGCATAAGGCGTTCCTCGCGCTTGAGATTCTTGTATCGCTCGGCCGCGCGCGACTGCCGACGCAGACGCCGCAGCTGTGTTGCGAGCTCGCTGCGAATGTCTTCGACCCGCGCCAGGTTCTCCCGCGTGTGACGCATTCGCGTCTCCGTCTCCCGGCGGCGTTCGCGGTACTTCGAGATACCTGCTGCTTCCTCGAAGAAGGCCCTCAGCTCTTCCGGTCTGGCCTCGATGACGCGCGTCACCATATCCTGTTCGATGATGGAATAGGCCCGCGGACCGAGCCCAGTACCGAGGAACAGGTCGGTGATATCTTTGCGCCGACAGCGCGTCTTGTTCAAAAAGTATTCCGAGCGCCCGTCACGCGAGGCTTCGCGCCGGATTGATATCTCGGCGTAGCTAGCGTACTGGCCGCCGACGCTGCCGTCGCTATTGTCAAAAAGCAATTCTACCGAGGCCTGGCCGACCGGCTTGCGCGCGCTCGAGCCATTGAAAATCACATCCGACATGGTGTCGCCACGCAAGTGTCTGGCGGAGCTTTCGCCCATGACCCAGCGTACAGCGTCGATAATGTTCGACTTGCCGCAGCCGTTCGGACCGACGATACCGATCAGATTGCTGGAGACAGGGATAGTGGTGGGGTCGACGAAGGATTTGAAGCCGGCAAGCTTTATAGTCTTCAGACGCATTAAAGCCGTCTGCCAGTCCCTGCTGGCAGTTCGCGTATTACGCTACAATTGAAAAAGTAACACATGGAGTAGTCAATGCCCACCGGGCCGCGTAGAACGCTCGAAACCTTCGATAACCCGCATCCGGAACGCGATTATATCATTGCCATCCGCATTCCGGAGTTCACCTGTCTGTGCCCCAAGACCGGGCAACCGGATTTTGCCACGCTTTATCTGCAGTATGTAGCGGACCGCAAATGCATAGAGCTCAAATCGCTCAAACTCTATGTGTGGTCGTACCGCGACGAGGGTGCGTTCCACGAAGACGTTACGAATACCATATTAAACGATCTCGTCAAGGCGACACAGCCGCGCTATATGCGCCTGCGCGCCAAGTTCTATGTCCGCGGCGGCATCTATACCACCGTGGTGGCGGAGTTCCGCAAACCCGGATGGTCGCCACCCCCGCCGCCGCCTAACTACCTGCCGCGCTGGACTGACCCGTCCGTCATTCCAAGCGCCGCCGCGGATGCGGGAGCCCCAGCCCCCACGGCGCGCGCAGCGGTGGCGCGCCCCGCACCCACGGTGGCAGCAACACCTCCAGCACAACCCATCGCGGCGCCGCCCGATGATAGCCTCAACGTCGGTATCGATCTCGGTCCCACGGGTTGCCGGGCCGTCGCCATGGATCATCAGGGGAGCGTGCTGGCCGATGCCCAGGCCCTGATTCCAGCGCCATTGACCAGCGGCGATCAAGTCACGCAGGACCCGACGTTGTGGTGGAAGGCCGTTTGCGCGAGCCTACAGGCGCTGCGGTCAAAGATCGATTGCGCACGCGTGGGCGCAATTGCGGTGGACGGGACCTCCGGCACGGTCTTGCTGTGCGATGAGCGGGGTCGGCCAGTGACACCCGCGCTGATGTATAGCGACGGTCGCGCCGTCGCTCAGGGCCAGATGGTGGATCAGCACTGTCCCCAGGGCAGCGGCGCCTTCGGCGCCAACAGCAGTCTGTCGAAGCTCCTCTGGTTGCAGGAGAAGAAGATGGATGACAAAGCCGCCCATCTATTGCACCAGGCCGACTGGATCGTGGGGCGACTGACCGGCCTTTGGGGGCACAGCGATTACCACAATTGCTTTCGCCTCGGCTTTGATGTGGACGCACAGAAGTGGCCGGCGTGGCTGGCCCAAGTGGGCATCAACCCGAAGCTCCTCCCGAAGGTGCATGCGCCGGGCGACATCATCGGGCCGCTATCAGCCGAAAGCGTGCAGGCGTTCGGCTTCTCGCCGCAGGTCAAGGTGATCGCCGGCACGACGACGGGGGTGGCGGCATTTCTGTCGTCTGGAGCCACTCTTCCCGGCCATGGCGTGACCGTGCTCGGTAGCGGCCTGGCGATCAAAATGTTGTCCAACAAACCGGTATTCTCGACCGAGCACGCCGTTTACAGCCATCGGGTCGGTCGCTACTGGCTCGCGGGAGGCACCTCGAATACGGGTTGGCAGGTGCTGCTGCAGTACTTCGACACGCAGCAGATGGTAGAGATGAGCAAACAGCTTAACGCTGATCAGTTTACCGGCCTCGACTACTATCCTCTGGCACAGATCGGCGAGCGGTTTCCTGTCTACGATCCAAAGATGCCGCCGCGACTGGAGCCCTTGCCCGGGGATAGTCTGACCTTCTTTCAAGGCGTACTGGAGGGCATTTCCCGCATCGAGGGTCTGGGCTACCAAGCGCTGGCGAAACTTGGGGCCCCGACCGTCAAGCAGGTCTACTCAGTGGGCCCCGGGAGCGAGAACCCGGCCTGGCAACGGATCCGCGAGCGCATCCTGCAAGTCGAGGTGAAGCGCGGCCACTTTCCCTCCGCGGCGCACGGCGCCGCGCTGTTGGCATCCGGGGTCATCCGCAAGACATTCTCAGGCTGAATGTACGGCCGGCCTTGATGGGCGACGGCCTAAACTCCTAGGATGCCCGCGCTTGCGCCATCGCCGCCAGCGTCCGCTGACAGAACAGCAGGTACACGGCCGGCACCAGCAGCAAGCTCACAAACATGGAGAACGACAGGCCGGCAACGATCGTGACGGCCAAGGGCTGTAACATCTCTGCGCCCTCGCCCAGCCCCAACGCCAGAGGCGACATGCCGACAACCGTCGTGATCGTGGTCATCAGTATCGGCCGTAAACGCAGACGCCCCGCCTCGACAATGGCGGCATGCAGCGCCCGTCCGCGCTCGCGCATGATTTCGATGTACTCAACGAGCACAATGGCATTGTTGACCACGATCCCTACAAGCATGATGACGCCCATCCACACCGGCATCGACAGTGACAAGCCGGTCGCCTTGAGCCCGAGACTGACACCAATCAAGGCGAATGGCACCGATAACATGATTACCGTCGGGTTGCGTAGCGACTCGTATTGCACGGCCATCACCACGTACACGAGAAACAAGGCGAGCCCCACCAGGACCCAAGCCAGGCGGCGACCGCGCTCGAGCGTCACGTCTAAGCCGCCCGTGTACAAAGTGTAGCCAGGCGGCAACTGTACACCGTCTAACTGCTTGCGTATTTCGGCCATGACTTCACCGAGCGCGAACTCGTCCGTGAGCGAGGCCGTCACGTCGACGATCCGGCGCTGATTCTCGCGATGGATCTCCGCGGGCATCGCCACCAGCTCCACACGCGCGACGTCGCGCAGATACACCGCCGGACGTCCCCGGCGCTCGCCAAAAAGCAGTACACCGCCAAGCGCTGCCGGGTTGTCGAACTCCTGCTCCGGCAGGCGTAGACGGATGTCGTAGCTGCGGTCGCCGTCGAGAAAGTCACTGACGACAATGCCGTCGAGGGCCACCCGTAAGGCCTGCCCGACGTCCGCCACCTCCACGCCAAGCTCGGTGGCGCGCTGGCGGTCGATCTGCACCGCGAGCTCATGCCAGATTTCCTCGGCCGAATTGCGCACATTACGCAAGCCAGGCGTCTCGCGCAGCACGCCCGCAATCTGCTCCCCGAGCCGCTCCAAGGTATGAAGATCCGGGCCCTGTACGCGTACACTCACGTCGTCGTCGCTGCGACCCGTTCGCAACCCCCGGATCCCGGCTACGCGCGGGCGCACCCGCAGGCCAGCGATCTTTTGCGCTGACAGCGCCTGCATGAACTTCTTGATCCACGCCTGACTGCTGATCTCGCGCTCGCCAAGAGGTACCAGTTGAATGCTGAGCGTGCTTTCGTTGCCCGTCTCGCGCTCGGTGCGCCCGAAGATACGCCCTCCCACCAGGCTGTAGATGCTCTCTACGCTGCCTTGGGACCGCATCAGTCGCTCTAGCCTTTGCACCACCTCGTCCATCGCTTCAATTGAGCTCCCCGGATCGACGGTAATGCTGATCGAGATGCGTCCGTCGTCTAGCGACGGCAGAAACTCCTGCTTTTTCGACATGAAGGTCGGGACCGCTAGCGTGGCCAACGCCAGCATCATGACCAGAATCACGACGATGGGGGCACGCAACACCCATTCCAGTAGCTGCGCATAAAGATGCTGCCCGCGCGCCATCGCGCGATCAACGGCGTGGCGCATGCGTCCCTTTGCGCCGCCCGACATACGCGCGGCGAGCGTCGGTACCAGCGTGATGGCGACGATCAGCGAGGCGACAATGGCCGCCGAGATGGTAAAAATGAGCTCTCGAAAAAGTAGGCCGGTAAGGCCACCAATGAAAAGGAACGGCAGTACCGCTGCGAGGTTCGTGCTGGTGGACGCTACGATGGCGCTGTTCACTTCGGCCGCCGCCTCGGTGCCCGCCTGCAGGCCGCTTTCACCGCTTTGCTGATGGCGGGCGATATTTTCCAACATGACAATGGTGTTATCGATCAGCATACCCACGCCGAGCGCCAGCCCGCCCAGCGTCATGATGTTCAGGGTCAATCCGCCGAGTGCCATGATCACAAAGGTCACCATGACCGAGATAGGGATGGCGGTGCCGATGATCAGCGTTCCGCGCACATTACCGAGGAACAGGTAGACCACGATCATCGCCAGCACCGCGCCGCTGATCGCCGCCATGCCAGCGTTGGTCAATGCGCGGCGCACGTACACGGACTGGTCGGAGACGACGTCGATGTTAATGTCCTTTGGAATCAGACCATTAGCATGCATCCAGGCGAGCCGCGCTTTCACCCGCCCGGCCACATCCACAGTGTTGGCGTTGGGCTGCTTTTGAATGGTCATCTTGACGCCGGGAACGCCGTTGTAACGTACGCGAATGCGCTCTTCCTCGTGCGAGTCCAATACCTCCGCGACTTCCGCGAGCGGGATACTGTCACCACTCGGCAGAGGCACCGGTAATGCGGCGATGGCTGGGACACTGCTGAGTCGTCCCGCCGTACGGCTGGTGTACTCGTGAGCCCCGGCGCGCAGCCGCCCGGCCGGTAGGTCCTCATTGCCGCGTCGAATGGTCTCAGTGATATCGCTAATAGCCAGGCCCAGACCGGTAAGCCGTCGCTGATCAAGGAGCACGATGATCTCGCGCACTAACCCGCCGCCTACCTCGGCTGCCGCTACGCCTTCAATATTAAGAAAACGCTTGGCGAAAATATCGTCGGTCCAGGTGCGCAGCTCGACACGATCGCGCAAGGGCGAATTAACTACAAACTCCATGACCGGGATCTGCGAGGGATCAAACTTGTAAATGATCGGAGGATTGATGGTGTTCGGAAGAAAGCGCTTCGCCCGATCAAGCCGCGTGCTCGCGTCACGCAGCGCCGTGTCGATGTCTTTGCCATAGGAAAAGTCCAGCCTGACGGCGCTCGCGCCCTGTGACGTCTCCGACTCAACACCGATCGCGTCTTCAGTGATGGCGAGCTGTTCCTCGAGCTGGCGCGTGACCTTGTCTTCCATGATGGACGCCGATACGCCGGGGTCCAACACGCGCACGCGTATCTGCGGATAGATCAAATGCGGCAGCAGGTCGATCGACAACCTGCCTAAGGCAAATACACCCAACACCACCGCCGCCAGCGTGAGCATGACCGTGCTCACCGGGTGGCGAATCGACCAAGCCGCAATACCGCCTCTACGCACCGCTCGCTGCCCCCGCCTTTTCGCCATTCACCGGCGTGACGACCTGCCCATCAGAAAGACCGAGAAAGCCCTTGCCAACGATCTGCTCACCAGCCTTAAGACCCGCACGTACCTCGATCATGTCGGCCAACCGCAATCCGCTGCGCACGGTAGCGCGGCGGACCTTGTTATTTTTCCCGTCGAACAGAAACACGTACTCACCATCACCATCGCGTCGCAACGCGGCGATCGGAATCACAAGGTGTGCCCGGTCGCCGGTGCGCAGCGTGACGCGACAGAACTGGCCGGGTCGCGCGCCCTCGGGAACGGGTTTGAGCGCAACCTCGATCTGCCCGAGACGAGTCGATGGATCGATGGTCGGATAGATTCGCAAGATGCGTCCGGGATAGGCCTGCTCTCCGAGGGCGTCGATACGCACATCCGCCGGGTCGCCGACCTTCAGATCAGGTAGCACCAGCTCGGACACCTGCACATCAGTCACTAACGACGATGGATCGATCAAGGTCAATAGATGCGTGTGCTTAGGAGCCACGTCGCCGGGCTCGATCAAGCGCCGGGCGATACGCCCCGCAAACGGCGCCGCGATACTCATGTAACCGATACGCGTGCGTAGCAGCCTTTCCTCGGCGCGATTCACCTCGAGCGTTGTGAGCGCGCGGTTTAATTGTTCTTCCGCTATCAAGCGCTTGGCATTGAGGCCCTGCAGACGTTGGACATCGACCTCCGCCTGGCGCAAGTTCGCCATAATTTTATCGAGTTCCGCATGCAGTAAACGATCATCGAGCCGGATCAGCACTTGTCCGGGCTTGATATGATCACCCTCATGCACCAGCACCTCGGTGACACGGCCTTCTTCCTGATTGAACAGCTTGACCTGACGAGCCGCGCGCAGACTGCCGGCACGGTCGGCAAGGTAGCGCAGCGCTTGCTCCTGAACTTGGATCAGCTCCACCAGATGGACCTGCCGCCGGGCCTGTCGCGCCTTGACGTCTTCGCCGCCGGCATCGCGTGAACATGCACTAGTGGAAACGAGCGCCGCAACACCCGCCGCGACAGTGATCCAGGATACTGCACGGGCCGTTGTTCTCACGGTATTGGACCTATTCACAGGATAGACGGGTCGAAATGGCTACCAAGTCAGTGCGGCGGGCCTCAACGGGACTCGCCGTCTGCTTCCCCGTATAACAAGGGCTCGAGTTCAGTCAAGGCGCGACGATAGACCTCGCGCTTGAACTCGATGATCTGCTCGACGGGCGACCAGTACTCGATCCAGCACCAGTCGTCAAACTCGGGTTTGGGGCTGACGTTCAATCTGACCTGCTGCTCGTCGCCCACCAGGCGCAGCAGAAACCATATCTGCTTTTGTCCACGAAACCCCCGGTTACGCGAGTGGCGCAGGTAGCGTTGGGGTATGTCGTAGCGCAGCCAATCACGCGTGCGGCCGATGACCTCGACGTCGTGCGCGCGCAAACCGACCTCTTCCCAAAGCTCCCGATACAGTGCCTGCTGCAAAGTCTCGCGCGGCTTCACGCCACCTTGTGGAAACTGCCAGGCGTCATGGCCACAACGCCGGGCCCAGAGGACTTGATTGCGGCGATTACACAGGATGAAACCAATGTTAGGGCGGTAACCGTCTTTGTCTACCATGTACAGCGGGACCAGCGATAAACTAGACTCACGCTTTTTATTCTTCCATGAACGTGCCGGGACAGCAATGTGCGCCGTTGAGAGCTTGTTTTTGCCCATCCCTTCGTCCTGCGGCAGGGGATTATTGCCGAGACTCCCCGTCACCGTGCAACTTCGCCGCGGGTGGGAATAGTTCACCTTGAGTCTCGCCATCTTTGACATGGATCAGACCCTGCTCGCCGGCGATAGCGATCACGCCTGGGGCGAGTTTCTGGTCGAGCGGAAGTTGGTCGACGGCGAACCCTATAAGCGCGCGAATGATCGGTTCTATGAGGCCTACCGGGCCGGCCGCCTCGATATCGCGCGCTACCTTGCGTTCGTGTTGCGACCGCTGGCGGTGAACGATCCGGCAGCGCTCGAGCGCTGGCGTCAAGAATTCATGCGCGAAAAAGTCCGGCCCATGATTACCCCGGCGGCACGCGAGCTCGTCGGCAGGCATCGCGATGCCGGCGATACCTTGCTCATTATCACCTCGACCATCGATTTCGTTGCGCGCCCGATCGCGACCGAATTCGGGGTGGACCATCTGCTTGCGAGCGAGGGCGAACGGATCGACGGACGCTACACCGGTCGCGTGTCGGGCACACCGTGCTACCGCCACGGCAAGGTCGAACGCCTGCAGGCCTGGGTGCAGGAGCACGCCCAAACCCTGACCCATAGCTGGTGCTACAGCGACTCGCACAATGATCTGCCGCTATTGGAGCTGGCTGACCACCCGGTAGCGGTGAATCCGGACGCGCTCTTGCGCCGACACGCCGAGTCCCGGGGCTGGCAGGTCTTGATGCTTCACTAATGCGCGCCGGCGCAAGGCCACGTCTGCCTTACTTGACGCCTGCGCTGCTGTTGGCGGCACCGCTCAGTGTGGCGCTGGCGCTCTCGATGGGCAGCGTTGAGCTGAGCCCAGTTGACGTTTGGGACACCTTTTTGGGGGGCGGTGACGATGTCGCCCAGACCGTCGTACGCGAGCTGCGCTTGCCGCGGGCGCTGGCTGCCTTTGCCGTCGGCGGCCTGTTAGGCCTGTCGGGCGCGCTGCTGCAAGTGCTGCTGCGCAATCCCTTGGCCGATCCTTATATCCTCGGTGTGTCCGGTGGTGCCGCCGTCGCGGCCTTGATCACCATCCTGCTCGGTCTTGGCGGTGTCTGGCTGCTGGGCAACGCCTTTGCCGGCAGCCTGCTGTCGACTTTCCTGGTGTTCAGCCTCAGTCGAGCGAACGGCGCCTGGACACAGAATAGACTGCTGTTGACCGGGGTGGTGATCGCCGCCGGCTGGGGTGCGGTGATCAGCTTTATCCTGGCGGTGTCTCCGGCGAGCAGCCTGCATAGCATGTTGTTCTGGCTCATGGGCGACTTGAGCTATGCCCGCCACCCGCTCATGGGTATGGCCGTACTGCTCGCCGGCTTGCTAGGGGCGCTCGCACTGGCGCGACCGCTCAACTTGCTCGCCCGCGGCGACCTGGCGGCGGCGGTGCTGGGGGAGCACCCGGCGCGCCTGCGCCTTGCGGTGTATTTCCTTGCCTCATTGCTGACGGCGACAGCGGTCACGCTCGCGGGCAGTGTCGGGTTCGTGGGACTGATCGTGCCGCACGCGCTTCGGCTGGTGAGCGGCTCCGATCATCGCCGCCTGCTGCCGAACACGGTGCTGCTCGGCGGCAGCTTTCTGGTCCTGGCAGACACCGTCGCACGCACGGTGGTGGCGCCGACGCAGCTGCCAGTAGGCGTGCTCACCGCCTTGCTGGGTGTGCCGGTTTTCCTGTTCTTGCTGGCGCACACGCGCAATCCTTGATGAACTTGCGCACGCACAGCCTCGAGATTCAGGTCCCCGGGCGTACGCTCTGCACCGGGCTCGACCTGCAAATCGATCCCGGCCAGAACTGGGCGATTCTGGGCGCCAACGGCAGCGGCAAGACCACCTTGCTGCATACCTTGGCCGGCTTGCGGCCAGCTGCCCGAGGGACGGTAACCCTGGATGGACGCGGCATTGGCAGCTATCCGCACCGCGAACGGGCGAGATATCTGGGCCTACTACTCCAGGACTACGGTGAGGCGTTTCCCGCCAGTGTCATGGAGACAGTGCTGAGTGGTCGGCACCCTTATCTGTCGCGCTGGCAATGGCAAGACGACATCGACGATTTGCGCTTGGCGCAGGCCGCCTTGGGCGCGGTCGGTCTGGTCGGCTTTGCTGAGCGGACGCTCGCCACGCTTTCCGGCGGTGAACGCCGGCGTGTCGAAATTGCGACGCTCCTGGCACAAGACCCGCCTATCTGTCTGCTCGATGAACCGACGAATCATCTCGATCTGCGTCACCAAATTGCAATGCTCGAGCTGCTGACCCAAAGGCGCCGACGCATAGAGGGATTTAACGTGCTGGTGTTGCACGATGTAAATCTAGCCCTGCGATTTTGCAGCCACGCCTTGCTGCTGTTTGGTCGAGGCGAGTGCCTGTACGGTAAAATAGCCGATGTATTGGACGCCGAGAGTCTACAACGGCTTTACAGCTGCCCCATAAGAAAGATCGAGACGGAAGACCAACTGTTCTACATCCCGGCCTGAGCCACACAACCAAAACGGACGCTTTTATGAGACATATACAGTACCCAGGACGCTCGGTGGTCATGAGCACCGGCGGCATGGTCGCCAGCAGTCAGCCGATGGCCACGCAGGTGGGTCTGCGGGTCTTGCAGAACGGTGGCAATGCCCTGGACGCTGCTATTGCCGCTGGCGCCACGCTCTGTGTCACCGAGCCCCAGTCGACAGGCATCGGCGGTGACTGCTTCGTGCTCTATCACGAGGCCAAGTCGGGAAAACTGCATGGACTCAACGGCAGCGGGCGGGCGCCCAAACGGGCAACGCTGCAGGAATACCGGCGTCGCGGCTATGCGGACATGCCCGAGCACGGCATTCACTCAGTGACGGTACCGGGTGCGATCGACGCCTGGCACACGGCGCTGGAGCGCTTCGGCACCCTGAGCCTCGAGGACGCTCTACAGGCGGCTATCCGCTACGCAGAGGACGGTTATGCGGTCTCGCCCGTGGTGGCCAAGGTGTGGAAGCAAAACGAGGAATTTCTGGCACAGTCCCCGGACACGCACCGCAGCTTGCTTGTCGAAGGTCGGGCGCCGGCGGCGGGCACGCGTCATCGCCAACCCGATCTTGCGCGCTCGCTGCGTGCCATCGCCCGTGGCGGCCGCGATGCCTTTTATAAGGGTGACATTGCCGAGCGTATCGTCGCATACAGCCGTGCCAACGATGGTCTGCTGGAACTGGAGGATTTCAGCGCACATCGTTCGCAATGGGTAGAGGCGATTCACACCGATTATCGCGGCTTGCGAATCCATGAGGTCCCGCCTAACGGCCAGGGCATCACCGCCCTGATGATGTTGAACATGCTTGAAAATACCGACCTCGGCGCGATGAAACATCTCAGCGCCGATCACATCTTTACGGTCGCCGAGGCGTTCAGACTCGCCGTCGCCGAGCGCGACCGCTTCGTCGCCGATCCAGACTTCAGCGATATCCCGGTGGCAGCAATGTTGTCGAAGGAGTTTGCGCACAAGCAATACGCCCGCATCGATCGCGCTCGGGCGCTTAGACATCCCGTCGCGTCCGGGTTACCGAATCATCGCGACACCGTCTATCTCAGTGTGGTCGACCGCGAGCGCAATGCCTGCTCGTTTATCAACAGTCTTTATCATCCCTGGGGCAGCGGACTGGTCGCAGGGGATACGGGCATCATGCTGCAAAACCGCGGCGGCGGATTCAACCTGATCGAGGGCCATGCCAACTGCATTGCCCCGGCGAAGCGCCCGCTGCACACCATCATCCCGGCCATGGTCTACCAAGACGAACGGCCAGTGCTTTGCTTCGGCGTGATGGGTGGCGAATATCAGGCGATGGGCCACGCTTATGTGCTGAGCAACTGGGTGGATTTCGACATGGATCTGCAGGAAGCCGTCGATGCGCCGCGCTTTTTGCCGACGGCGGATGTATTAGCGGTGGAGCATCCGATTCCCGACGCGACGCGTCGTGAGCTTGAGCGACGCGGTTATCGCGTCGCTGACGCCGAAAAGCCGTTCGGCGGTGGACAGTGCATCTACATCGACTGGAACGAAGGCGTGCTACAGGCCGCCTCGGATCCGCGTAAAGATGGCTGTGCACTCGGCTACTGATTCATTTATCAGGATTCACGCGTGTCCACCAAAAAAAAATCCACGGGCCTGCGAGTCGCCATCGGAGGCTTGGGCACCGTGGGTACCGCCGTCGCGCAGCGTCTCGACGAGGGTATCGAGGGCCTTACGCTCAGCGCTGTGTCCGCCCGTGATTGTGCCCGTGCCGAGGAGCGCGTAAGCAAATTCCGTCACCGGGTGCCGGTGCTACCACTGGCGGAGCTGGCCGATGTCGCCGATGTCGTCGTCGAATGTGCGCCGGCCGCGGTGTTTGCCGAAGTGGCTGAACCGGCTGTCAGGGGTGGCCGCATTTTCATGCCCATCAGCGTCGGCGCGTTGCTTTCACACTGGCATTTAGTCTCGCTGGCAGCACAATGCGGGGCACGCATTATCGTGCCGAGTGGCGCGCTGTTGGGGCTCGATGCGGTAAGAGCGGCCGCCGAAGGCCAGATCCATTCCGTACACATGGTCACACGCAAGCCGCCGCGCTCACTCGCGGGCTCGCCCTACATCGCGCAACACGGTGTCGATCTCGAGCAGATCGACCGGCCGCTCAAAGTGTTCGAGGGCACGGCGCGGGAAGGAGCCAAGGGGTTCCCGGCCAATGTGAACGTCGCGGCTGCGCTTGGGCTCGCCGGTATTGGCGTGGACGAAACCCATCTAGAAGTCTGGGCGGACCCGACGGTTGACCGCAATACTCACCGCATAACGGTGGAAGCCGACAGCGTGCGCTTCGAGCTGAAGATCGAAAACGTGCCGACGGAGCACAATCCACGCACGGGCAAGCTCGTGGCGCTGAGCGTGATCACCACGCTCAAACGCCTCATCGCCCCGCTTGTGGTCGGGAGCTGATCGCGCGCGGCGAGCAACCCGCTGCGCCCGTCTTGCCCCCGGGAAGTCCTGCACCCCCAGTCAAGCTAGTCAAATCTAAGCGCTTGGGCTAGGCTAGCAGCGCCGCCAAAGGGGGGTGAGCGCGTGTCGCCCCTCCCCCCAGGGGCCAACGTCGACAGATTTCAGCTGGGCGACAACAAGAACTGCCAATACCACGATAGTTCAGGAGGGTTTCAGATGAACAGTTCGCTATGCCTTAAGGCCGTGCTGGCCGTGATCGCGGTTGCGTTTTCACCGCTCGCCCTCGGCGCCGCGAAGGTCCCGTGCAGCACGGCCAAGATGGTCGTGCCGTGGAAGGCGGGCGGTGACACCGACATCGTGTTCCGCCTGGTCACGAACTCGATCAATGCCAGTGGCTTCAAACCCAAGCTGCAGGTCGTCAATATCAGCGGCCAAAGCGGAAATAAGGGGGCCAAGGAAGTCAAAGCGGCGAAAGCCGATGGCTGCACGCTTTTTGCCATGCATGAAAGCCAGATTACCACTTACCTGGCTGGTCGCGTCGAGTTTACCTGGGACGCCTTTACACCGGTCGCCCGCTTGACTTACACGCCTTCCGTTCTCGGTGGCCACAGTGATATTCCTTACAATAATCTTCCGGAAATGGTCGCTTATGCGAAGAAGAACCCGGGCACCATCAAGGTCGGCGTGACCACCGGTTCCACGAGCCAATTCATCAATCTGTTGGTGGAGGATGCAACCGGAACGCAGTTTAAATATGTACCGTACGAGGGCACCCGCGAACGCCTCACGGCACTACTGGCGAAAAACATCGACCTCGGCGAGATGAACATTTTGACCGCCAAGAAATACTTGCAGGAGGGATCGATGAAGGCGCTTGGCATTGCCACTGAAAAGCGCGATCCGATAATGCCCGATTTAAAGACCTTCAAAGAGCAAGGCATCAACGTTGTCTATGGCTTACATCGCGGCGTCATGCTACCGAAGGGCGCAAAGAAGGATGTCGTGAAGCACTTCGAAAAGGCGTTCAAGAAAGCCATGACCGATCCGGCCGTAAAAAAGGCGCTCGACGAGAAGGGTACGTGGATCCTCTATCTGGGAAGCGACGACTACACCAAGTTTCTGAAGCAGTCCTATGCCAATCACGAGAAGCTGGCGATAAAGATCGGCATGTACAAAAAGTAGATTCCCTACTTATCGCCCAACCGGTCCGGTCGCTGACCGGACCGGTTGTCTCTCAACACCAGCAGGCCCGGGCCGCACCTAAACGGCTCCCATGCAACGCATCAACGCCGACATTGTCATCGCGTTACTTCTGATGCTTGTATGCGCGGTGTTCTTCGCCGAGACCTTCGCTTATCAAAAGGTCCATCTTGCCATTATTGGCTCCAAGTTGTGGCCCCGACTGGTCGTATCGGCGCTGTTCGTGCTGTCAGCGGCGTATCTGGTCCAGTCTTTGCGCCAACACCGCGAGCCGCGGATTGAGGCGTGGTCGTTTAAGCAGTGGCTTGGCAACAACCGCAACATCATCGGCTGCTTCGCGCTCTACGCCTTGTTTCTTTTAAGCCTGCCCTACCTTGGGATGTTGCTCGGCGGTGCCTTGTTCGTGTTCGCCACGCTCACTTTTCTCGGACGCCGCGACCTGCGAAGCCACCTCTGGCATGCACTCATCGCCGTTGCCGCCGTCGGCCTGATGTGGGCCGTATTCACCTACGCCCTCGGGGTCATCCTGCCCGAAGGCGAGATCCTGCCGCGTTAGGAGAGCGGGCGGTGAGACAAGGTCATGTTTTTTGACAATGCGCTGGCCGCCGCTCTAGCGGTCGCCGACCCCTACACGCTGGCACTGATGGCCGTCGGGGTGGCCGCCGGCCTGCTGGCTGGCGCGATCCCGGGGTTCACCATCACCATGGCCGTGATCCTAACCCTGCCGTTTACGTTCGGTATGGACCCCGTCAGGGGCCTCGCGGTCATGATCGGGGTATTCGTCGGCGGACTCTCGGGCGGACTGATGGCGGGTATCCTTACGGGCATTCCCGGTACGCCCTCATCGGTCGCCACGACTTTCGATGGCTTTCCGATGGCCCGCGGCGGGCGCCCGGGGCTCGCGCTCGGCATTGGCGTTTGGTCATCGTTTTGCGGCGGCATGATCAGCGCGGTTTTCTTGATGGTGCTCGCACCCTCGCTGGCACGGATCGCCCTCGAATTCGGTCCCTGGGATTATTTCTCGCTCGTCATCTTCGCTCTCACCATTACTGCCAGCCTGGCGGGCAAGAACCTGCTGAAAGGCGTCATCGCGGGCGCCGTCGGGTTGCTCGTGACCTCCATTGGCGAAGATGAAACGAGCGGCGTCGCACGCTTCACCTTCAATGTCGACGCCCTGGAACAGGGCTTCGATTTTCTGCCGGTGCTCGTGGGCCTGTTCGCATTCAGCCAGTTGCTGAGCGACATTCGCGATACCCGCAAGGCGCAGAAGCCGATGGTCATCGGTGAAGGCACATATATCCGTATTCAGCACTTCACAGCCATCAAGGCGATCAGCGCCCGCTGGGCGACCCTGATTCGCTCCTCACTGATCGGCATTTTCGTCGGTATCCTGCCTGGCGCCGGCGGTACGATCGCCAACATTCTCGCCTATGACCAAGCCAAAAAGGCGTCCAAACATCCCGATCAGTTCGGCACGGGTGTCCCCGAAGGCATCATTGCTCCAGAGTCCTCAAACAACGCCGTCGAGGGCGGCGCCTTGATCACGATGATGGCACTCGGCATCCCCGGTGACGTCGTGACGGCGGTGATGCTGGGAGCGCTGCTAATTCACAATATTGCCCCGAGCCCGACGTTTATCAGCACCGAGCCCGTGCTGGCTTACAGCATCATGGTGTCGTTCGTCTTCGGTCTATGTATCATGGTGCTGTTACAAGCCGTGTGTCTGCGCGTTTTTGTACAGGTCACACGCATACCGATGTACCGTCTGGCGACGGTGATCCTGCTTTACTGCGCCATTGGCGTGTTTGCCTTAAACAACATCGTTTTCGATTTGTGGACCTTGTTCTGGTTTGGCTTGCTAGGTTACGCCATGCGCTGTTTCGGTTTTCCGCTCGCACCGATGATCCTCGGCGTGGTACTGGGCGACAACGCGGAAATCAACCTCATTCGCGCGCTTGCGAGCGATAGCGACTTGACACTTTTTGTGACGCGTCCGTGGTCGCTGTTCTTCTTGATGATTGCCGCGTTCTCCGTTGCCTTCCCCTGGTATCAAAGCGCGCGCGGGACCAAGCGTTGGGCGGTGTTTTACCTGCCGGCGGTACCGCTCGTGATGGCCGCACCGCTTTTCATGATGGGCGGCCTGGTAAGGCCCGCCATCGCCATTGGCCTGATCGGCCTCGGTGTCTGGTTGCTTTGGCGGCGTTACCAATCCGGCTGGACCTTGCCCGCGCGCGCTGTCGGTGAGCATGACTTGGAAGTCCGCGAGTCCTGAGCTGACAACGCTTTGGAACACATGTGGCAGACATTGGCTGAAGGAGAGAGGTGCACATGAAGGCCGTATTGCTCGACGGGTTCGGCGGAACCGATGTCCTCAGAATCGGCGAGAGCGATAAGCCATCGCCAGGGCGGGACCAGGTGTTGATCAAGGTAATGGCCACCTCGGTCAACCGCCCGGATATCGTTCAACGCCAGGGCAACTATCGCCAGCCCCCGGGAGAATCCGACATCCTCGGTCTGGAGGTGGCGGGCACGATTGAGGAACTCGGTGCCGGCGTCGAAGGCTGGCACCCCGGCGAGCGCGTCATGTGCCTGGTGGCTGGGGGCGGCTATGCCGAGTACGCCTTGGCCTATGCCAACCACCTCATGCGCATACCGGAGAACATGAGCTTTGAAGAAGCCGCGTGTGTGTGCGAGACCTACATCACTGCCTTTCTCAACATCTTCATGCTCGGTGAGTTGAAAGATGGCGAAGCCGCGCTACTGCACGGCGGCGGCGGCGGCGTCAATACCGCTGCCATTCAACTGTGCAAGGTACTCACACCCACCGCCAAGATTATCGTCACCGCCTCGCCGGCGAAGTCCGAGCGTGTACGTCAACTCGGCGCTGATTGCGTCGTTGATTACACTTCGCAGGATTTCGCTGAAGAGACAATGGCCTTCACTAACGACAGAGGGGTCGATCTCATCCTCGATCACATCGGTGCCCGCTATCTGGCGGCCAACATGAAGGCCTTGGCAGTGGAAGGCAGACTGGTGATCATCGGTGTGATGGGCGGCATCAAGGCCGAGCTGAACCTTGCCCTCATGATGGTCAAGCGCCAGCGCATCATTGGCTCAGTGCTGCGGTCGCGGCCGGTACAACAGAAGGCTGAGATCACTGCTAGATTCAACGACACCGTCGTGCCAAAGCTCGCTGAGCGCACGATCGTTCCGCTCATTCACACGGTGTTGCCGCTCGAGCGCATCGCTGATGCGCATGCGACGATGGAAGCGAGCAAGCATTTCGGGAAGATCGTACTGAAAGTCAGTAGCTAGTTCCGAGTAGCTCGGAGCGAGGAAAAAACCATACTGCCATTCGCGGGCGATCGAGTCCTAGCTATTGGCTACTTGCCAGTCGCTACTGAATTAATGGGCCATCAAGACAGGAATGTCGGCATGCTTCAGCACGTGACTCGTCACACCGCCGAAAAGCAACTGTCTCGCCCGCGCATGCGTGTACCCGCCAATGACGAGTAGATCGGCGCCGAGCGCATGCGACTCTTTCAGCAGCACCTCGCCGACCGAGCGCGAACCCACCTCAAAAATCTTCAGCTCGGCCTTGACCCCGTGCCAGCCCAGGTAGTCGAGTAGCTCACCTGCGCTGGCGGCACGCTTTCGCGCGGCCAGCACGGCGACCGCATCGGCCGCTGTGAGGCAGGCCATGGCTTCGGCAACCGCCCGTGCCGCCTCGGCGCTGCTGTTCCAGCCAATGGTGATACGGCTGGCGACACAGGTGTGGGCTTTCGGCGGCACGATCACGAGCGCTTGCCCTGTTTCGAGCAGGGCGGTCTCCAGCGTCTCCGCCCTTGCCGCACCAGGTGCAGGACGCGGCACGAAAATCAGATCGGACAGTCGGCCGTGGCGCAGCAGGGCCTCACCTGCATGCCCGCTTTCCTCACGCCAGGCGGCCGTTACCGTGTCAGGCGCCGGCGGCTTATCAAGAATCGCCACGTCGTGGTCGCGGCAGAATTGCTCGAACGCGGCCCGCACTTGCTGGGCGTTCTCCGTGCTGCTGCGCTCGGCCGCTTCGATGACCGAACGCTTCATCGAGGCCGACATGCCAAGGGTGGCGTAAGGCAACATTTCGCGTGGATTGGGGCGCACATACAGCACTTCCATGTGCGCCTGGAAACGCCGCGCGCCCGCCAGTGCCGTTTCCAGCACCGCCCGGTTAAGATCATCGCCGTCCAGGGGCACCAGTATCTTTTTTATCATCATCGCCGCACACCTCACACAGTCGCTGTGGGCAGATTACATCGCGCATCCTCGCCCGCGATTGATCTGCGTCAATCAGGCCCGTCTGCCTTCAATCCCACCAGAATTTCGATCGCTGCTGCTCGCATCACGACCTCAAACAGCGCCTTCCTCGCGGGCCTGGCTGATCTCCGCTTCACCGAAGCCGAGCTCCCTCAGGATCTCATCCGTATGTTCCCCGAGCAGTGGCGAGCGTTTGACCTCGGTCAGCGAATCGGAGAGCTTGATCGGGTTGCCGACGGTAAGGTAGGGGCCACGACTCGGATGATCGACCTCGACCACCGTGCCGGTCTGCCGTAACGACGGCTCATCGGCCAGTTCCTGCATCGACAAAATCGGCCCGCATGGCACATTCAACGGATTAAGCGTTTCCATAACCTCGAACTTCGACTTGGTCATGGTCCACTGCTCGATCAAGGCAAAGCATTGATCGAGCTTCGGCAAACGCGCCTCTGGCGTTGCCCACTCGGGGTCGGTGACAAGCTCTTCGCGCCCGATGACCTTCATCAGCGGCTCCCATCCCTGCGGCTGGATAATCACGTAGATGTAATCGTTGGGACCGCCTGGCGCGCATCTGACCGCCCACCCCGGCTGCCCGCCGCCCGAGGCGTTGCCGGCGCGCGGGACTTCCTGGCCGAATGTCGCGTTCGGATACTGTGGATACTCTTTGAGCGGGCCATGCGCGAGCCGCTGCTGGTCGCGCAACTTGACACGGCACAGGTTCAGCACGCCGTCTTGCATGGCGCAGGTCACACGCTGGCCGCGCCCGGACTTCTCTCTGTGAAACAGCGCCGTCACGATGCCCAAGGCCAGATGCAAGCCAGTGCCAGAATCGCCGATCTGTGCACCCGTCACCATCGGGGGGCCATCGTCAAAGCCGGTTGTGCTTGCCGAGCCGCCGGTACACTGCGCCACGTTCTCGTAGACCTTGCACTCCTGGTAAGGCCCCGGGCCGAAGCCTTTGACCGAGGCATAAATCATGCGCGGGTTTATCTCTTGTATGCGCTCCCAGGTGAAACCCATACGATCGAGCGCGCCCGGCGCAAAGTTCTCCACCATCACGTCGCAGTGCTTGATCAGGGTCGTAAAGATCTGTTTGCCATGCTCACTCTTGGTATTTAAGGTAATGCTACGTTTGTTGTGGTTGAGCATAGTGAAGTACAGGCTGTCGACATCGGGGATGTCGCGCAACTGGCCCCGCGTAGCATCGCCGACGCCGGGACGTTCCACCTTAATCACGTCGGCGCCGAACCAAGCCAATAGCTGCGTGCAGGTCGGCCCGGACTGCACGTGCGTCATGTCCAGAATACGGACACCTTCCAACGCTTTTGCCATCTTTCTCCTCGCGGTGTATCGCTGCGGCTAGATCAAAACGAACGGAGCCTGTCGGCTCCGTTCGCGATCGTTTGCGGTGGACTACTTGTACATGGTTTGGTTTTTCGTCCCCGGCGCCCAGACATCGATGTCGACCCAGATATTGATGAGCGCTGGTTTCCCCGCCGCCACCGCTTCGCGTCCACGCTCCAGTGCCGGACGGATCTGCGCAGGCTCTCTGACTTCCTCGCCATATCCACCCAGCATCTCGGCGAATTTCGAGTAGTGCACATCGCCGAGACGGTTTCCGACTTCGCCCCGCTCGGCGCCATATTTGATAATCTGGCCACAGCGGATCTGGTTCATCGCCGAGTTGTTGCCGATCACGCCGAGGAAAGGCAAGTTGAAACGCACGCAGGTCTCGAAATCCCAACCGGTCAACGAGAACGTGCCGTCGCCGAAGTAACAAAGCACTTCTTTCTCCGGATGCGCGAACTTCGCCGCCATCGCAAACGGCGTCCCCACACCGAGCGTACCGAGCGGGCCGGGGTCCATCCAGTGCCCCGGCCGGCGCGGCTGCACCGCCTGCGCCGTGATGGTCACGACGTCGCCGCCATCGCCGATGTAAATCGTGTCTTCGGTCAGGAACTCGTTCAACTCATACGCGACCCGGTAAGGATTGATGGGCACCGCTTCCGACTTGAACTCGGGTAATAGCTTTTCATAGGCCACCTTCTCGGCCGCCCGCAGTTCCTCCAGCCATGGCTCGCGCTTTTTGCCACCGTTGCCGATACGTCCGCTCGCGGCTTGCGTCACCGCAGCCAGGATACGCCCGCAATCACCGACGAGCCCCAGCGACACGTCACGGTTCTTGCCGACGGTACGATAATCGAGATCGATCTGCACCACTGTCGCATCAGCACGTAAGCGCTTGCCATAACCCATGCGGAAATCGAATGGTGTGCCGACGATAACGATGACATCGGCCTTGTCAAAGGCCAAGCGGCGAGTGCGGTGCAGATGATGCGGATGGCCGGGCGGCAAGGTGCCGCGGCCGGCGCCATTCATGTAGGCCGGGATGTTGAAGGTGCGTACGAATTCTTCGGCCTCCTGGTAAGCGCGGCAAGTGGCCACCTGCGTGCCAAGTAATACACAGGGTCGCTCGGACTTGATCAGAATATCGGCTAGCTTCTCGATATCGTCGGGATCGGCAAGGGTCTTGGTGGAGGCCCGGTAGCGGCCTGCCTGCGGAAAACGTACCTTGCTGACATCCACCTTGGTGTCTAGCACGTCGCGGGGAATCTCGAGAAACGCTGGACCTGGCGCACCGTTATAGCACTCGCGAAAAGCCATGCTGACCATGTCCGGAATGCGTTCTGTCGTCTGGACTTGCGTCGCGAACTTGCTGATCGGCGCCATCATGTCGACGTGCGGGAGATTTTGCAGCCCACCCATCATGTGCTGCGACAGCGCGCTCTGCCCGCCAATCAACAGGAAGGGGCTCTCGGCGCGAAACGCATTGGCCACGCCGGTAACGGCATCGGTCGTGCCCGGGCCCGCAGTGACCACGGCACAACCCGGTTTACCCGTCATGCGCGCGTAGCCATCGGCCGCATGCGCGGCGACTTGCTCGTGGCGCACGTCGATGATCTTGATGCCCTCATCCAGGCAGCCGTCGTAAATATCGATGATATGGCCGCCACAAAGAGTGAAAATGACATCGATGCCTTCGTTCTTCAGCGCCTTGGCCACCAGGTGCCCGCCAGAAATCTTTTCTGCTTGCACGCTGTTTTCGTGCGCCTGCTTTGCCGGTTCAGCCATACCAGTCCTCCAGGTGTAAAAAGTTTAATATTTTCAATTACTTACTTCGGGTGGGCGATCCAGATAGTGTACGTGTTGGTTCACATGTGCCGCCAGCTCAAGCGTGTGCTCACGCACGCGCTGCTCGGCAAGTTGCGTGTCACGCGCCTCGAGCGCTTCGATGATGTTCATATGATCGATAATCGACCGGCGCGCCCGATCCTGCTGCGATATCGTGCGCATCCGGATCCAGCGCATGTGCAACAGCAGGTTCTCCGCCATCTGGTTCAGCAACTCGCAGTGACTCATGCGCAGAATGGCCTGATGAAATCGGATGTTAGCCTCCGAGTACTCATCGATGTTGGCCTGCACCTGATTGTTCTCGAACGTGGCAAACATGCTGCGCAGGGTGGCGATCTCCTCGTCACGTGCATGCTGGGTAATCAACCGGGCAGCCATGCCTTCAAGCGCCGCCCACACCGTGATCATTTCCAGCACCTGCTGCTTGGTCTTGCGCACCACGAACACGCCCTTGCGTGGCACCGTGCGCACGAAGCCCTCCTGCTCGAGGCGGGCGATGGCTTCGCGGATCGGCGTGCGACTGACACCCAGATCCTTGGAAAGTTGACGCTTGTCCAAGCGAGGCTCATCCGGGTGAGCGTACACGTTCATCGACACGATGGCTCGTTTCAAGGCGTCGTAGATCTTGTCCTTGAGGACAAAGTCGACATTGATGGGTTGGACCTCGAGCTTTGCAATCCCCATGTGCCACGTCCGTGGAGTCTCTCAGAGGCTGGCTCCGGTATCTTGTATACGGTATACCAAAAGACCGCGCGGGCGCAACTCGACCCGCGATCGCGAGGTATGTCAGTGCTGGCCATAGACGCTCAAGCGTCGCCCTCGCCCCTGATGCGTTCGAGGCGGCGGCCCAAACCGACGACGAACCGAATTAGGTTGTGCGCGACTATGATGCCCGGCGGGCGAATGCAGTCTTGGCAGCTTTGATCAACGGCATGAAGAGCAGCAAAAGCGCCGCCGCCGTAATCGCCGCCGCGATCGGCCGCTCGACGAAGATCATCGGTGAGCCGCCCGAGATAATCAGCGACTGGCGCAGCGAAGACTCCGCCAACTCGCCGAGGACGATGGCGAGCACCGCCGGCGCCATCGGGTAGTCCAGCTTGCGCATCAAATAACCCATGACGCCGAAGATGAACATGAGCCAGACATCATGCATGTCCTGCGTCGGTGCGTAACCGCCCACTACGCACAAGATAAAAATGAGCGGTGCCAGGATGGTAAACGGCAGTTTCAGAACCCAAATGAAGGCCGGTATGAGAGCAATATTGAGCAATAACGAGAACAGGTTCGCCGCATACAAGCTGGCAATCAGGCCCCACACGAACTCGGTCTGGTCCACAAACATTCGCGGACCGGGTTCAAGCCCCCAGATGGCCATACCTCCCAGCAAAATCGCCGTCGTCGGCGAACCGGGAATTCCGAGCGTCATCATCGGCAACATCGAGCCCGTGCTCGCCGCATTGTTAGCCGCCTCCGGTGCCGCCACACCTTCGGGGGTGCCTTTACCGAAGCGCTCGGGATGCTTGGAAATCGTCTTGGCCACACCGTAGGCCATTAAGGAACCGGGGGTGGCGCCGGCGGCGGGCAAAATTCCGACGAAGTAACCGAGGAAAGAGCCCATCAAGGTTGCATTGAGCGTTTCCTTGATGCGTTTGAACCCATCCAGCAGGCGTTTGAATGAAAGTGTGGCTTGGCTGATTTTCATCTTGCCGCGCGAGACCTCGATGTTCCATAGCATCTCGCCGATACCGTAGATACCGATGGCGAGTACCAGAAAATTGATCCCGTGCAGAAATCCCGGGATGTCGCCAAACACCAGGCGCGGGCGGCCGCTGACAATATCAAAGCCGACGGCGCTGAACACGAATCCGATGAAGATCGAAAAGAACGTCTTCGGAATATCGTCACCGCCGAGGCCAATAAAGGTGGCAAAGGCAAGCAGCATCAAGGCAAATTCTTCCGGTGCCCCGAAGGCGAGCGCCACCTTCGCCAGCGGCGGCGCAAAGCCGGTGAACAGCACGACGGAGATCGTTCCGCCGATAAAAGACGCCGTTGCCGCCACGATCAACGCGCGGTCGGCCAGGCCCTGTAGTGCCATCGGGCGCCCATCGAAGGTGGTGGCGACGGCCGTGGATGCACCGGGAATGCCTAACATGATCGAGCTCACCGCGCCGCCGTACATGGCGCCGTAATAGATCGCCGCGAGAAAGATGATGGCGCCGGTGGGCGGCACGATAAAAGTCATCGGCAACAGGATCGCCACGCCATTTACCGACCCCAGTCCCGGCATGGCGCCGATGAACAGACCCAGCGCGCAGCCAACAATGATCAGCGTCAGATTGAGCGGCTGTAACGCAATGAAGAAGCCTTCCGTCAGGTGGGTCAGAATCTCCATCATGACTCACGCCTCAACGACACAATAATCCCTCCTGCACGAACTCCGCACCTGGCGATCACACGCGGTAGACAAGGAGCGGCTACCGCGCACTGAAAGTTCAGAACATAAACCTGTAGATTGGATAGAAAAGCGGTTCCGTGTAACCCTTCGGCAACGTTATGCGCAAGGCATACTCGAAGAACACGAACATAACAATCGGTGTCAGCGCAGCGAAAGGCACCACCATCTTCCACGGGTGACGACCGACAAAACGCATGTAAAACACGAGGAACAAGGGCACAGACCCAAAGACGCCGACGATGTGGATCATACCGATCATCCCGGCGAGCGCGCCGGCCCCGATCGCGAATAGCTTCACGGCGTGCATGTCCATGTACGGCTCGGTGGAGCGCGACGGCGGGCTTGCCCGTAAAAACCAGCGCACGATGATCGCCACACAGCAGACCAACATGCCTGCCGAGAGCCAAAACGGAAACGCCCCACCGCCTGGACCCGATCCCTTGATCCAGCCGATGGGGAGTTCCGCGCTCTTCCACATCAGGTAGACGGAGAAGATCGTCATAACGATGGCCATGATCAACTCTGCGCGTCGCACGGCCGCGATCTCCTCCCCCTGATGTTTGCCCTTGTTATTAAGCTAACCGGACTAGATTTCGCCGATATCCTTCAGGATCTTGGCATGCACTTTCTTCTCGTTCTTCCAGTAGCTCATGAGCGCCTTGCCACTTAGGAATTCACCCTGCAGGCTCTTTTTCTTCATATAGTCCTGCCACTCCTGCGTGTTGTACACCTTCTGGAAGAGTTCCTGGTAATACTTCTGCGCATTCTTGCTCATGCCCGGCGCGCCGACCACACTGCGCTGCATGAAATACGACATGTTCTTCTTACCGAGCTCTTCGAACGTAGGCGCATCCGGGAACAGCGGGAGTCGTTTGGGTGTAAACGCGGCAATCGGTACAGTCTGGCCGGCTTCGAAGAAACCGAGCTGCTCCGAAGGGTTGTTCACCGTCGAGTCGGCGTGCTTGCCGGCGAGCTCCTTGGCCACACGGCCGCCCCCTTTGAACGGCACGTATTTCATGTTGAGGCCGTAAGCCGAGTTGAGGAAGCTCGTCAACAGCTGGTCTTCCTGACCCTTGCCGGTGCCCGCCATGATCCAGTTGCTACCCTTCGCCTTGGCAGCCTTGACGAAGTCATCGACGTTCTTGATGCCGCTGTCCTTATGAACCCACAGCAAGAACGTGTCCTCAGCCATGCGGCCAATGGGTGCGAACTTCGTGATATCGACTTGCAGATCCGGCTGACGCAGCGGCGTGGTGTAGAAACTGTTCAGCGTCACCATGATCGTGTGATCACGATCTACGCCTGAGCGGCTTTTC
>CAYGAS010000104.1:0-8515 GCA_964347935.1 uncultured Nitrospiraceae bacterium
CGATTGCAGACGTGTTCTACGAAGTCGAGACCCAACGAGCGGACTACGGCGTGGTGCCTATTGAAAATTCCACCGACGGCGCCGTGAATCGCACGCTGGACAAGCCTTTGTCCAACGCAAACTGCGCCAGGTTCACCCAGTCGTAAACATTATCGCGCATCATGACGCTGCCGATGCCGACATTGATAATGCCTGCGGCCTTGAGGTTGTCGATGTTCCTGGAAACCTTGCTGAAGCCATTCTTCAGACCGCGCGTAACCATATACGAGGGATCACCCACGCCATCGAGACCAATCGTCACTGCGCTAGGCCGTAGCTTCGCAAGCCGCTTGGCTTTGTTCGCGGTAAGCAAGGTGCCGTTGGTGTTGACACCGAAGCGCAGGTCGAGGTCGCGTAGGTGCCCCAATATGTCGAACACATCGCGGCGCGTGAACATCTCACCTGATGCATTGATGCCGACGAAATCGACGCCAAAGGCTCTGAGCCGCGAGAACACGGTTCCCCATTGCTCACTAGTGAGCTCTTTGGGGTCACGGTCATACTTCCAGAAGTCGCACATGTTGCAGCGCGAGTTGCAAAAACGTGTGAGGTAGGCCGTCGCGACGGTCGGACGCAACCATGCGGACGCGCGGCCCTTCGTTGCCGGGGACAATATGGCCCGCAAGCTCTCATTTCGCAGCAAGTGAAGCGACGGCACGATCGTAAACCCGAGGGAGACTCAAACAATCATTTTAGACCATGTCTGTGTATATACCAGGCCCGCTATCGGTACGTACAGCCCGGAAAGGGCATTATCTTTGTGGCTGATGCGCAGTAACCCCGGCCAGCACCGCCGAGAGTCGCGCCAATGCCCGCGCCATCCAGCCATTGCACCACCGCAGTAAGGTGAACTTCTTAAGGATGTAGCCGGTGTCCTGATAGTAGAACCGCCCCTCGGGGTTATACATCCTATCTAGCGCCCAGGACGCAACGTCCAGCGCACGCGACAAGTATTGGTCACGGGCGCGCTGATCGCAAAATGTGAGGATACCCTGTGCCGCACCGTGGATGTCGTGAGGGTAATCCTGGTCATTCATCCAGCGCGGCGAGCCGTCGCGATTGAATAAGTGCTGCACGTAGTACGCCAGCCCGTGGCGATAACGCTCGAGCCATCGCTCGTCACCCGTCGCATCCATATATCGACTGAGCGCATCGAGTATGAAGCCGGTGTGGTAGTTGTCATGACGGATGGGAGAGTCAGCGGGTGGATCACTATAGAACCAGGCGCCGTAGTCGGTCTGTCTGTTAACGACGTAGTTACAAAGACGGCGCGCCGTGTCGGCGTGTTGCATCTCTCCGCTCAATTTCCCGTACTGGCTGATCACGGCGCCGATGAGTATGCTGACATCGAGCACTCGCATTTTCATTGGTACCGGCATGTAGGAAAGACATAATTCGTCGGCGGAGTCCTTCAGCACGTTGAGATCGCGCGTGAGGAATCTGATAGCGCTCGCGGCCCGCTCCAAATAAACGGCGCGTTCGGTCAGCCGATAAGCGTCCAGCAACGCCTCACACACGAAACTCGTCACTACAGCGTTCGGCATACCGGCGGGCGCGAAGAATCCCAGATCTTGCCAAGGGTACTGATAGCCCCAGCAGTCACCCGACCATCGCGCACGACAGCTGAGGCTGTCGAGCAGACTCAGCAACTGTTCCGCCTCATCCAGGTAGGGTGCGGCGCCCGTCAAGCGGTAGCGGTCGAGCAGTCCCTGCGCAAATAGGGCGAGGCCCTTCGGGTTGTAGGTCTTGGGAACGGCAAGCAGCGGGCGTAGATTGACAGGCCCGCGCATGATCGTCTGGATGGCGATGATTCGGGACCATTTGCTCCAGCCGAGGAGCCGCGACAGGACTGGGCTGTTCAGAGCGTCGTGCTTGTTGTAACCGCGATAGTCCTGAGCCCGGCTCCAGGCATAGACGCGATCAAGAACGGAACCTAGTTGCTCCAGCGTGGCGTGGCTGGCGTCCATAAATCTCGCTCGAACACGTCGACCCAAAGGTGGGCCATGATCATCAGATAAAGCACGAAGTAGTGCCAGCGCAGACCGGTCCGGGCCCTGCGTTGTCGCACCTGTTTTATGAACGTCGGGTTGAACAGGCCTACCTCAAGCACCTTCGTGTCATCTAGCAGTTGCTCGCAGTGTGCCGCCAGATGCTGTTGGAAGAAAAACGGCGCGTCGATTTGAAAACCGCTCTTGGGGCGCGCCATGACTTCTTGTGGAAGGATGGGCTTTAAGATTTTGCGCATGTAACTCTTGGTGTGGCCGCTCGGCATGAGTGTCTCGCGTTTCAGGGTCCGGAAGTGGGCGTTGACAGCGACATCAACGAAAGGGACGCGCACCTCCACGCCCTCGGCCATGCTTGCCCGGTCTTCCTGCCACAAGAGATCGTTGACGAGCTTGTGTTGCCGTTCGAACGCAGCCATGGCCATCACGGGGTCAGGATCTGCCGGCCAAAGGGCCGCCACCTCGGCAAACGCGTCGCTCAAACGCTGATCGAGCAAGCGCGGGCCATACAACGCCTGCCGCATGGCCGGCGTATCCCACACGTTTCGCAACAGCGCGTATACCCGCGGCCAATCTCCGAGCGATTGCAGCATGCGCAGGGCCCGTTCACTTTCACTCCAGGAGATGCCCGGCAACGCCGTCAGCGAGCGGGCCCCCATACGTCCAGCCGTTCTGGTCACGCCGGCGGGCACGATCGATGCGAGTCGGTGCGCCTGATGAAGGATGCGATGCGCGTTGTACCCGAGAAAAATTTCGTCCCCCCCTAATCCCGACAGCGCCACCTTTACATGTCTTGAGGCGAGCTTCGCCAGCTGGTTCACCTGAAACGCATTGATCTTGGGCAACTCCAGGTGCCATACAAGCTTCGGCAGCAACTCACTCAGGTTGCCGATACTGTGGTCTTGTATGTTGGTGACGCCGAGCAAGGCCGCCGTCCTGGCAGCGTTGCGCGCCTCGTTTGGATCATCGCCAATGTTCAGGGTAAAGGTGCGCAGCGCATGGTAGCCAAGGTCTTTGGCAAGCGCCGTTACCGATGCCGAATCAAGCCCACCGGAGAGATACACGCCGACCTCGACATCGGCGGTAAAGTGCACGCGGACCGAGTCTCGCAAGGTGTCTAGAGTTGACGCTGGGGGGTCATCGGATGGGAGTGTGATCGTGTGCTCGCGCACTTTACCTGTGGGTTGCCATTGCAGAACTTTCCCGGGGCTGAGCTGAATGATGTTGCGAAAAAGGCTGCGCTTGCCCGGCAGGTACCGAAAATTCATTAGCAGATGCAGACTGTTTTCATCGAGCTCGCCGCGCTCGTGGTTCCGAGCCAGGATGGCCTTGGCCTCCGAAGCGAACTCGATATCGCCGTTGCTGGCGGCGCGCAGGAACAACGGTTTGATACCGAGCGGATCGCGTGCAAGCAGGCCCAGTTTTTGTCTGGCATCCCAAATGGCAAAGGCATACATACCACGCAGGCGCGAGAATCCCTGCCAGCCCTCCTCTTCATAGAGTTGCAGAATAACCTCGGTATCGGAGTGGGTGCGGAACCGTCGTCCACGTTGAATAAGATATTTCCTTACTTCTGCATAGTTGTAGATCTCTCCGTTGAATGTGATAGCAACACCGTCGTCGGCAGTACTCATTGGCTGCGCACCGCCTTCTATGTCGATGATCGCCAGACGCGCGTGGCCTAGCGCGGCGTTTCCCCTTAGCAGGGAGCCTTGACCATCAGGTCCCCGGTGCGCGATCACCCGAATCATTGTCTTGAGCTGATCGACTTCGATCGGCTTGACCGGGGATTTCGAAAACCAGCCGGCGATTCCGCACATCTCAGTCGGCGACCCCTCGACGATGCCCGCTGGGCAGGACAGGAAAGGTCTCTGCGCAGCGCGCCACGAACTCAGCGACGTCTATGGTCGTATCGAGCAGCGCCTGTCGCGCCGTTTGCCAGTGCTCGATGGGACGAGCGAGTATCTGGTCGAGCGCTGCCTGCATGGGCCCCCATTCCAAGAGGCGTAAGTTTGTCACCAGTCCGTAACGGGACTCCTGTTCATTGGTGTACCCGCGACCGGTCTCGGCGGCGTACACAGCCGGCACGCCCAGAACGGCACATTCGGACGCCATCGTCGCGCTTTCGCCAACGAATGCCCGGCAATATGCCAGCACGTGATGTACCTCCCTGACATCACCGGTGTAGCGATGCGACTCGAATTCGTCACCCAGTGGCCCTTCGGCCGAGATCAGCACCTTACCCAATGCCGAGAGCTTGTGCACGAGCTTGCTTAGCAGTTGCCGTGTCCAGCCGCGTTCGCCGATGTCATGGCTGGCTTCCCACGATACTACGCGTATGAAGAAAGTGTCGTCGCTTGCTGCGAGACCGTTGCGAATCGCCACCTCACGGTTAGCCTTGAAGTAGCTGGGGTGCAGATAGGACAGTTCGTGGTAACCGTCGTAACGAAGGTGACGATGCTTTGGAACCCAGGCCTCGTAGCAACGGGGTACAATTACACACGAGGCAAAGGGATAGGTGATGGCATTCTGCAGCCGCGCATTCTCTGTGTCATAAAATACCAAGGAAGGCACGCCTAACAATCTTCCTACTTGCGCGATACTGACGCCGCCGATCGCGGCCATGATCATGGGCTTGAAGGCGCGCACGATCTTCGCCAACTGATAGTTACGGGTGAGCAGTTCCCTGCCCAGCGACGCGAGCCCGGCCTTAGTCTTTGCGGAAATTTGCTTGTGCTGGAGACCGAACCCGTCGAGCAGATGCAATGCCATCTCCTTATCCCGGCTGGTGACGAAGATATCGTGGCCACGGTGCTTTAGCAGGCGAATCGGATTCTTGAAGAAATGGACATGCGCCGGGTGACCGATATCAATCAGAATGCGCAAAGCTTTGGCTCCAGTAAGGCTGTGCTTAGCGTCCGTGATCCGTGCTGGGGTTGCAACGTCCTCTATTCTTTCAAACCGCAAACTTCAGACTGGTGGCGAAGCTTAGGGCTGATCGCTGTCTTTGTAGATCAACGACGTGATTTGCTCTGAGACCAGCCCGATCAGGAATATCAACACCGAGCTGATAAGCAGCAGGGCACTCATGTTGGTGAAACGCCCCGCGCTCAAATACGTGTACAAGTAGTAACTCATGCCGACAGCAAAAAAGACAAAACTGACCGGTACAAAGATCTTTAAGGGCGAATATAACGTGCCAATCTTGAAGATGATGATGAGGAAACGCGCACCGTCGCGCAGTGGTCGTACGTGGCTGTCACCGACACGCTTTTGGGCGGCAATCGGGACGTAGGCGACCCTAAGCCCAGCGCGGAAGAAGCTCATAGTAATGGTCGTCGGGTAGGAAAAACCGTTTGGCAACAAGTACAAAAACTTGCGAAAGCTGGCGGCACGCGCTGCCCGAAATCCAGACGTCAGGTCCTGGATCCGGTGTCCGGTCATCCAACTGGCCAGCGTATTGTAGAAACCGTTGGCGGCGGCACGGTGAATGCCCGCTTGCGAGGCGAGCGTGCGCGCACCCACCGCCATGTCGAAGCCTTCGGCCAGTTTCTGCAGCAGTTTTGGAATGTCCTCGGGACGATGCTGGCCATCGGCATCCATGCAGACGAGGATGTCCCCCGTCGCGGCACGGGCCCCGCTTTTGATGGCCGCGCCGTTGCCAAGTGCATAGGGATGACTAACCACCCGCGCGCCGTGCTGCTCGCAGATCTTTGCGGTATCGTCCGATGAGCCGTCGTTGACTACTAAGATTTCGGCATCGCCTAGTTGCTGGCGTATGGCCGGAAGCAGGTCGACTAGGCTGCGAGCTTCGTTCTTTGCAGGAATGACGACGGAGATCTTGTCCATTATTTCTTAGTTTGTTGTATGCGGATCTGACTCAGTAACGTCTCGAGCTCCCGACGCAGGTCCAAGGGAAGTGGCGCGTATTGCGCCTGTGTCCGTTCAATAATGGCTTCTGCTTCAGCCGTGTTGCCTAAAGCCAAATGTACCTTCGCTTCTAACAGCGGGTGACTCGGGTTGGTCGGATCATAGTCCTGACTCTCAACGGCCATTTTCCGGGCAGATTCGAGCTCTCCGTTTTCGAGGTAGAGCTTAGCGAGTCCGTGAGCCAAATATCCCTTCGTCGCGCTGTCCGCGTAACGATTGCGGATGGCCAATTTATACCACTCGACGGTCTGGTCATAGAGATGAGCGCAAACACGCTCGCCGCGTGTTATACAGTACGTGAGAATCCCGAGTGCATGACCGGTCATGGCACTAACGGGTTTATCGATCAGGCGACGCTCGATTTCGGCGTATAGGCTCTCATCCAGTACCAACGTAAGTCGCTGTCCCTGGTAGGCAACCGACGCGAACTCGGGGAGACCGAGGATCCGAATTTGCGGTTTGGCGCCGCCGCCCTTGGACTGTGCCTCGATCAGGTGTTGGGCTTCGGTTCCAAGCGATACGGCAGTTTCCGAGGCGGCGATGGCAATTTTGATGAGCGCCGCGATTTCACTCGGTTCGAGGTCGGCGGCATTCTTGTAATGTCGCAACGCCTTCAGTGGATCGCGCCTTTTCTGGGCATAGACCTCCGCCAGCATGTATTGTGCTCGGGCCGAAGACGGATGGTTCTTGGCGGTCGTTTCGATGATGCCTTCGGTCGTTGCCCAGGTATCGGCCCGCACGTAGGTCACAAATGCCGAAACGCTGATGTACACGAATAACAATGGCAGTACTAAACGTGCTCTCCGTAGCCGCTCCATGCTCAGCATCACTCCATACATAGCGCCAAGGATAATACCAAAGCTCGAGAGATAGTTGCGGTGCTCATGGGCTATTTCGAGAGCGAACACACTCGACTCCATGCTATGACCCACGATGTACCAAAGGGTAGCGAAGCTGAGTACTGGCCAGCGCCGTACGTAGGCGATGGCCAGCGCGACGAGGAACACCCAGCCAAGCAGCGCGGGTAGTGTTGTCCACGGAGAAAGCAGACCGGTGCTGACAAGAATATCGTCGTGGTACAGGCCGAAGGCGCTTCCGCGAGGAAATACGATCAGGGCGATGTAGAACCAGAGCACGCGCGGCTCGGTTAGCAGTCGTTCGATCAGCGAAAAACTACGCGTGTTGTAGGCACTCAGTACGTAATCCGGGTGCAATAACAGCCAGCCGAGCCCCGCAACCACGGGCAGCAGTATGGTCGCGGCATACCAGATCTGGATTCCGCGGCTGAATGACTTGGGGTCACACCCGTAGAAAAAGACGAACTCGATGACACCTATGAATAGCAGCAGCAGGACCGCGTTTTCTTTGCTCGCCATACCGAGCAGCAAACCGGCCACCAAGCCGGCGGTCATTAACGCGTAGCCGTGCGGCCGTATCTCGGCGGCCCGTACCCGGCCATAGATGTAGGCGATCAATCCGCCGAGCACAAACAGTGCCGCTAAGCTGGTCATCCGCTGGACGACGTATAGCACGGAGGTGAGCTGTAAGGGATGTAATGCCCAAGCGGCGGCGATCAGCGCGGGCAACCACGGTGTGAGCACGGGCAGGAAACGGCTCGACGTACGTGTCAACCGCGTCAGAAGCAGCAACGACAGCCAATAAATGAGCCCGGCATTGATGAGATGAATGATCAGATTTGTAATCTTGAATGCAAACGAGTTGTCAAAGCCACCCGCGAAGTAATGGTTCAAGGCGAAAGTGAGGGAGGCCAGGGGTCGCTTGAGCGGGCCGCTATCGTTGGCCACTGCCGCGTCGGCTAGACTCGCCGCATCGAGCTTGAAAACCGCCATAGCCGGGTTGAGAACAATGTTGTACTGGTCGTCGAATACGAATGGGCCGCTCAGTCCGGGATAGTAGACAAGGATGGTGGCGAGCCAGATTATGAGCAGCGCGCCCAGATGTCTCGCTGCCGGAAATGCACCTTCGATGCGCCTAAAGGTGCCGGCTAGGCTACGCCGGTTGAACAACGACGTCATCACTTTTTGGGGTCGGCAGCAAGTTATCGTGTGTGTCGACTGGCACGATCGGTCCCCTCGTCGTTTCTGGTTCTCAAAGCTTCGATGGCCGAAGCGACGAGCTCGATCTCCTGGCTGCGCGGATAAGGATTGGTTCGGTTGGCCTCGCGCAATTCACGCAGCACCCGCGAAGCCTCATCGACTTTGCCGAGGGCGATATAGACGTTGACCAACTCAAACAGGGGGTGCAGGTACACTGGGTCTGCCGCATAGGAACGCTCAAATGCAGCGATCGCTTCATCCAGACGTCCCTGTGTCGCGAACGTTCGACCCAGCAGGTTATAGGCGAACGACTTATCCCCGGAGGGGTGCGCATCTAGCAACGTCCTCATCCACTGCTCCATCGGGACTTGCATCGCCGTGCACGTGCTGTGAAGGCATGCGGCGATATATTGTAGCAAGCTGCTTGTCAGCGCCGTGGTGCCTGATGTTTCCAGGCGCTGCAACGTATCCGCTTGATCGTCCGCG
>CAYGAS010000105.1:0-7029 GCA_964347935.1 uncultured Nitrospiraceae bacterium
CTGGGCCGCATTACGGTCGACGATGTGGTGGATGTGATCCGCGAAGAAGCAGAGCATTCGGTAATGGCGCCAGCCGGACTTAGCGAGGAGGTCGATATCTTCGCACCGGTAGTGCATAGCGCCCGCAGCCGTGCCGTCTGGCTCGGCATCAACCTGATTACCGCGGTTGTCGCCTCGTGGGTTATTGGTCTGTTCGAGAGCACGATACAAAAGGTCGTCGCGTTAGCTGTGCTCATGCCGATTGTCGCCAGCATGGGCGGTAATGCAGGCACACAGACAGTAACGCTCGTGGTGCGCGGACTCGCGCTTGGTACTATCACCGACGCAAATGCAAGGCGATTGCTCGTGCGCGAGCTGATGGTGGGAGTGCTGAACAGCATGCTGTGGGCGCTCATTGTGGCGTTGATCGCGATTATTTGGTTCCATGATATGTGGTTAGGATTAATCATCGCGATGGCAATGATTATCAACTTGGTGTTCGCCGCGCTGGCAGGTGTGATTATTCCTGTGGGTGTTCGCCGCTTGGGCATCGACCCTGCACTTGCCAGCGGTGTCGCGCTCACGACGGTAACGGACGTCGTTGGATTTCTCTCTTTTCTCGGCCTCGCGACCCTGTTTCTCATCTGACGCCGGGCGCTGGCGCGTGGACCATCGCTGCTTGCATTGAAATGCGGCGATACCCTCCGCTAAAATCGCTTTGATTGCTACCGAAGGCGATGAAGGTGCTGCCATGGCAAGCGATGTGCTTGAGCTCCTGAAGAAGTCTATTAATGAGCAGCGCTGCGCTGCTGTCCGCTATCATGATCAGGGAGGCGTGCGGGTGGTGGAGCCACATGCAGCCTATACCGACCAACGCGGCGAGCTGGTTGTCGATTGCTACCAAACGGGCGGTTATTCCGCATCAGGGCGACCTTTACCTTTCTGGAAACGTATGCGGGTTAAGAAGATCGTCAGCGTCTCGCTGTTGAACGATACCTTCGAACCCCGAATAGATCAGGGATTTAGTCCGAGCAAACCGAGGTATAAGCGCGACGTAGTGGCTATCGTCGGCGCTGGCAAGCCTTGTTTTCTGTACTCACCGGAGGCATTGAAAGAGATGGGGCCTTTCCTGCCCGAGGGCGGGCGCAGGTACCATTAGAGCAACGCCCGCTTTTGCCAGCAGCCACACCCAGACTGCGGGCACTAAATCTCCTCAATCGGCTTGCGTCAAGCGTAGATATGGCGCGCCCGTCTGCCTGCAGGATCGCGCGGGTTCGTTATGGCAATTCCCGGTGACGGATCTGGGTCGCGTGGTTCTTTTGCGCGAAATGCTCAGCAAGCCTTCTTGCCATGTAGACAGAGCGATGTTGTCCGCCTGTGCATCCGAGGGCCACGGCGAGATAACCGCGCTGTTCGCGCTCGAATGCGGGTAACCACTTCTCCAGAAACGCACAGATGTCATGGAACATGGTATGGACCTGTGCGTGTTGTTCGAGAAAATTAACGACCGCTTTGTCAAGGCCGGTGAATTTGCGCAGCTCCGATTCCCAGTATGGGTTGGGCAGACAACGTACATCGAACACATAATCGGCGTCTAGCGGTGTACCATGCTTGAAACCAAACGACTCGAACAACAACGTTAGACCCTGGGCCTGCTCACCGCCTGCCAGATCGTGAACTTGCTGACGCAGTTCCATCGGACGCGTATGGGTCGTGTCTATGCGTACGGCCGCCTCGAAGGACAGTGGTTCGAGTAGCGATCTCTCGCGGCGAATGCCTTCTAACAGTGAGGTTTTCTTGTCCATCAAGGGATGCCTTCGCCGCGTTTGCTTGAAGCGTTTTACCAACACCGCCTCCTCGGCCTCGAGGAAAATGATCTTATAGCGTATACCGAGAGCGTGTAGTTCCTTGAGGCTTTGCGGGACTTCGTGTAAGAAGACTTGATTACGCGCATCGATGCCGACAGCGACGTTGCGCAAGGTATTGGCTTCGGCATCGCCGATCTGCTTGGCGAGATGGGGGAGCATCGCTACGGGCAGGTTGTCAATACAATAAAAACCCATATCTTCCAGTGCCTGCAGGGCGATACTCTTGCCCGATCCCGACAACCCGCTGATGATGAAAAAGTTCATTACGCTACTGTAGCAGTTACTGATAATTATCCGCCGACGGGATTCGCACTAAGTCCGTCGGACTTACGGTGAGGCCCTGGGGGACGGCGGGTAAGGCGAAAGGAAAGTTCCGCTGCGAATCATCAGACCGTAAGCCGATACGTGAGGCTCAAAGCGACACCATGTTGGCCGACGTGCTCAGCTGACTTTGCGGTCGGGGACATCTAGGACCGCGACCAGCGCCCCGTAAAGGTCTTCGGGGTTTTCGCTGCGCAGCAGTTGTTCACGCAGGTTCTTGTCACTGAACACATTTTCGAGCTTCGACAAAAAAGCCAGCTGTTCCTCACCGGCGTCTTCAGGCACGAGCAAGACAAAAACGATATTGACAGGTTGCTGATCGGAAGCCTCGCAATCGATCTCTTCGGCGAGTGTCGCGAAGGCTCCAATGGTGGTGCTCAATCCCTTTACTCGACCATGTGGTATAGCAACACCGTTACCAATCGCCGTCGTGCCGAGGCGTTCGCGCTCGACGAGCGACTGGAAAGCCGCATTCGCATCGAGATCGCTGTCGTCAGCGCGCAGCAATCCGCTGACTTTTTCCAGCATGCGTTTCCTGCTCGAGACGCGCATGTGGGCAGCAATACGCTTAGGGGTGAGAATATCGGCGATTTGCATGAGCGCAGTCTCTTGTAATAACGGTTCCCTCACATAACATGATAGGGTTTATTACGTTGCTCACTACTTTCGACTCTTGCTCGCCTTATTAGTTCGGTGGTGGTTTGTTGTCACCTTTTCCTTATGCTTGAGTACTTGCCGGTCCAGCTTGTCTGCGAGGCAATCAATGGCAGCGTACATGCTGTCACCTTCGGCATCGGCGTGTAAGGTAACGCCTTTGGCGTGGATAGTCGCCTCCGCCATGTGGCGGTTCTTCTCGACATGCAACACCACGTTTGTCGTGGTTACATGATCGAATCGTCTTTGAATCTTGGCAAGTTTTTCTGAGGCGTAACTGCGTAAAGGTTCGGTAATCAGCATTTGTTGGCCGCTCACTGTGATCTGCATAGGCACCTCTGCGCGGTTAGATAATGGATTTTCGCTGATTTGATGGTGGTATTCTCATTGATTCACGGTATTTTGCCACGGTACGGCGAGCTACGTTGATACCCTGTTGCTCGAGGATTTTGGCGATCTTGCTGTCGCTGATCGGTTTGGCGGGAGACTCGGTCTCAACGAGCTTTTTGATAAGCGAGCGTATCGCCGTTGCCGAGCAGGTTCCGCCATCGGCGGTGCTTACGTGACTGGAAAAGAAGTATTTCAGCTCGAATATGCCTCGCGGGCTCAACATGTACTTATTGGTAGTCACGCGAGAAATGGTGGATTCATGCATGCTCACCGCTTCGGCGATATCGTGCAATACGAGCGGTTTCATCGCTTCCGGACCGTGTTCGAAGAACGCCCTCTGGCGATCGACGATCGTACGGGCAACCTTGAGCAGCGTTTCATTGCGGCTGTTAAGACTTTTAATGAACCAGCGCGCCTGTTGTAGCTGATCCTGTAGATACTTGTTGTCGGCACTGGTGTCGCCTCGGGTAATGAGTTTTTCGTATTCGCGATTGATTCGTAGGCGCGGCGCTACTTCGCCGTTCATCTCTGCCCGCCAGATGCCTTTGTGTTTGCGAACGATAATATCTGGAGTTATGTAATTTGTTTGCGCAGTTTGCACGTTCGCTGCTGGCCGTGGGTTGAGACTGCGTATCAACAAAACGGCCTGCTGCAAATCCTCCTGGCTTAACTTCGTTTGACGACGCAACTGCGTGTAATCACGGTTTGCGAGCAGTGCAAGGTAGGCGGACGTTGCCAATTCGCGTGCCTGTTGCAGATAAGGTGTCTCCTGATCGAGCGCGCGAAGTTGCAGCTGTAGGCATTCACTTAGGTCGCGGGCGCCGACTCCGATGGGATCGAAGTTCTGCACCTGATGCAATACCGCCTCAATTTCGTCGAGCTCAAGCTCGTGCTCGTTTGCCAAGATTTGACGAATTTCCTCCAACGTGCAGGTGAGATAGCCGTCCTCATTGATGGAGTCGATGATTGCCAATGCGACGGCTTGATCCTTGTCCGAGAACGGAGTCATCTGCATCTGCCACTCGAGATAATCACGCAGAGTCTCGGGCCGGCTGTTGCGTGCATCGAGATCCGGAAGCTCGTCATCGCCATCGCTGCGCCCCAAACCGGGGCTTATCGGCAGATCGAGCGTCTCGTTCCAGTCATTATCTGGCCCGGTCGCATCGTCGAGCTTGCGCTGGTCCATTTCTAAATCGGTGGGCTGCAACGACCCGGCGTCTGAAAGCTCAGGCCCATCTGAGTTTTCTGTCGCGCCGTCCTCGCGCTGCTCCGCAGGCTCGTCCTCTTTCTCTTCGAGTAGAGGGTTACTTTCGAGCGCTTCCTGGATTTCTTGTTGAAGCTCAATGGAGGAAAGCTGCAGCAGGCGAATGGCCTGTTGCAACTGAGGAGTAATGGACAGATGCTGACCAAGCTGCAGGTCGAGGGTTTGCTTCATGGAGTCAAACCTAGCTGCTGTTCTCTACCGCTCGTACATCGATGTCGCCAGGAAAATCGCTGATCGCCGCCCCACGGCCAACTTCCTTAACCTAAGGATAGCAGTACCTAGCTGCGACAATCATGGAACGGGGACTCAAGGTGCCCGATCGGACCCCCTAAATTACCGACGGGCTTGCGAATATAAGTCTTACAACTTGAAATCTTCGCCTAGATATACCTTTCTAACGTTTTCATTATATAGGATATCTTCCGGTGTGCCTGCTGTCAGGACATGCCCTTCATTCAGGATGTAGGCACGGTCACAGATCTTGAGCGTTTCTCTGACGTTATGGTCAGTGATCAGCACGCCGATCCCCAACTCCTGTAAGTGTCTGATTAACTGTTGAATCTCCAGCACCGAAATGGGGTCTACACCAGCAAAGGGCTCATCGAGCAGCATGAAACGCGGTTCGCTCGCAAGCGCGCGCGCGATCTCGACACGTCTGCGTTCGCCGCCGGAGAGGCTAATACCGCGCGTGTCGCGACGTTCAGCAATGTGCAAATCGGTCAGCAACTGCTCCAGTCGTTCGCGGCGTGCCGCCTCTGTCGTATACGGACGCGTTTCGAGTATGGCCAGGATGTTCTCTTCCACTGTCAGTCCACGAAAGACAGAAGGTTCCTGCGGCAAGTAGCCGAGCCCGAGTTGGGCGCGCTTGTGCATCGGCAAGTGACTGATATGAACGTTGTCCAGCATGATATCGCCGCTGTCCATAGGGATGAGGCCCACGATCATGTAGAAACACGTCGTCTTGCCGGCGCCATTGGGTCCGAGCAACCCTACAACATCTCCGGTCCTGATTTGGAGCGACACATCGTCGACAACGAGGCGGCTCTTGTAGCGTTTGCTTAGATGACTCGCAGACAGGGTACTCACTGATTGTCCGCCCCTTTCCCGGCGGCGCGTCCTTCCCCTTTTTTTGGTCGCATCAGTACGTAACAGCGCTCTTGACCTTCATTTCCCTTGCCAACGAAGCGACCAGTCTGCATGTCGTAATGAACTTCCGCACAACGCAGTTCCGATCCCTGTTGATACAACTCGACTTTCCCGAACATGTCCAGTTTTTGCGTCTTGACGTTGTAAATCGCGCGCTGTGATTTCGCTTTGATACCAGGTTGTTTGTCAGATGACTGACGTTCAACATCGACCGGCTCACCGAAAGCTTTGAATAACTCAATCTCCCCTTCACGCATGAGCACCTGGACGCGGTCGGCCTGAATGGAGAACTCGCCGTCAGTTATGGATACGTCGCCACGATACCAGGCCACGCCCGTCTTATCATTCATTTCGATGGTTTGTGCATAAATATTGATGGGCTGAGCGCTGCCACTGCTCGCGTTCTTCTTGGGGGCGGCACCGCACGGCGCTGTGGCAAGAAGCGCACCTATCAACGGTAGCAGGAAGGTTTTCAGTTTGACAGACATGTTGCGCTAGATGCCGTGGTGTTGCAGCGGACAGCTACGCTATTGGAGCAGGACGCGAAGCTTGGTTGTGGTCGTTTCACTTCCCCTGCTTGAAGGGTCACGCTTTTGTATGATTTTGACGTTCCCTGACAGAATGAGTTCTTTGGCGACGTTGTCATACCACCCTACATCCGCCCAGCCGTTGATCGTTGGGCGCCCGGCCTTGAACTGGACGAAACGAGGTTTTATCAAGTGTACGGTGTGATCGTGCGGGTAGTGTTGCATCATTTGCGCTTCGAGCGTGTACTTGCGCTCACCGCCGGTGTCCATAACGGTCGCGTGAAAATTCTCCATGTAATAATCCGGCTTTCTCTGCGTCTCCGGCGTGAGCCGAGCCCTCGACTCAGGTTGTTCGACGTTGCGCAGGAACCACCACGATGTGGCTGCCGCAAACAGCAGCATGATTCCGACAGCAAACCTGCGCAGGTCCCACTTCATTGGTACGATGTGCCGAAGAAATAAGTGCACCTAGAGATAGCGCTGTAGCTCGGTAGCATATGTTCCCTGAGCATGCATGATCATGTCGCAGACATCTCGTACCGCACCGTTGCCGCCGCCGTGGGGAGTAATCCAATGCGCATAGTCGCGGACGGTCGCGTCAGCGTCATTAACGGCGATCGCCAGTCCGACCCTAAGCATCACCGGCAGATCCAAAACATCGTCGCCGACAAACGCCACCTCGGACGCTGAAAGCCCCAATGCCTGCAACAATTTTTCAAGTACGTTTAGTTTGTCGTCGCAGCCCTGGAATTCATGTTTGACGCCAAGTTCTGCCATGCGCCGTGTGACTGACTCAGACTTGCGCCCGCTGATGACGCTGACCTCCACACCGCTTCGCTGGAGCATCTTGATGCCATGACCATCGCGGGAGTTGAATGCC
>CAYGAS010000106.1:0-4724 GCA_964347935.1 uncultured Nitrospiraceae bacterium
ACGCGGTCTCCTGCCTGACGGACTTGCCTTTGGCGTGACCGTTGTCGAGCAGCTTGCGGGTGTTCTTGTTCCACAGGGCCTTGGTGATGCCGTAGACGAGATTCTCATCGACGTCAGCGCTCACCAGCCACTGCGCACCCACCGCTAGCGTGGGCGCGTCGGCGGTCAGTCCTTCATATACGGCGGCCGGTATTTTCTCGTCGTAGTAAAACGGTGCCTGCTTCTTTACGATCGCGGCCTCGCTCGGCGCGATGGGCAGCAGGCGACAGCCGACTGTTGAGCAGAGCTCGGAGATCGCCGATTGCGGGTAACCCGTGACCGTGATCATCGCCTCGAGCTGATTATCACGCATACGGTCTATAGACTGCTTGCTGTTCAGGTACTCCGCCTGGTAGTCAACGTTCTCTTTCATGCCGTGCGCTTCCAGGATCAACACGGCACCCACCTTGGCACCGGAGGCTTGCAGGCCGATACCGATGCGTTTGCCCTTGAGGTCGGTTACTTTCTCAAAGGGCGAATCCTTGCGGACCACGACGTGGATGTGCTCGGGATAGAGGTTGGCAATCACCCGCAGCTTCTTCATTGCCGCTTTGCCGTCGAACACACCGGTGCCGGTGTAGGCCCAGTAGGTGACGTCGGACTGAACAAAACCGGACTCGACCGCGCCACTTTGAATTGAATTGACATTGGCTACCGAGCCGTTGGCGGACATGGCGATCGCGACCAGGCCAGGGACCCCGCAGCTGCCGCGCTTCTCGCAGGGGCGGGATCCGGGCGGGTTGCTGACCGCGTTGGCGATAATGCCGGCCATGGGAAAGTAGGTTCCGCCGGCGCTGCCGCTGGCGATCTTGAAAAACTTCATTTCCTGGGCTTGGCTGATGCCGAAGACGACGGCAAAGGCGAGGACGGCGCCTGTAATGAGTGCTTTGTGCATTCTCATGACGTTCTCCTCCAATCTAGTTATGACTGAGCCCCTGCTTAGGACCCCACCGGCTCCAGGGGCGTTCGAGGAAGCCGATGAAAGGTATCGTCCCGCGTGGAGGGCAAGCAGAGCGGATAGAATCAGACTCGCAATATCCTCCCTAAGTAGCGGTTTGTGTCATTTTGCCCGGTCATCCTAACCACTTTGCAGGATGTTGTATACAATCACCCTTCTGTTCGCAGGGCCGGCGCTGGCTGGTTAAGGAGTGCTGTCATGGCGGTGCAAAAAGAGATCAAACGTCCCGATAGGGACTTGGTGAAGGCCTTAGCTGAGTTCGGTACGGCGACCTTGCACGAGGCGTACGGCAAGAAAGGGGCCATGCCGTTTTACATCAAACCGCTTTACCCCGGCATGAAGGTCTGCGGCCCGGCACTCACGGTTGCTGTCTCGCCCGGGGACAACCTGATGATTCACTATGCGATGACGCTGGCGCAGCCCGGCGATGTGCTTGTCGTCGATGCGAAGGGCTTCACCGAGGCCGGTCCGTGGGGGGACATCATGACGACGGCGGCGATAGTAAGAGGAATCGCCGGTCTGGTGATCGATGGTTGTGTGCGTGACGCCGAGACCATTCGTGAGATGGGTTTCGCCGTATTCGCGCGTGGCACCAGCATGAAAGGGACCACCAAGACCTTGCCCGGCGATGTCAACGTGCCGATCACCTGTGCGTCGGTGCCTGTTTATCCCGGCGATATCGTCGTCGGCGATGATGATGGCGTGGTCGTCATCCCTGTTGCCGCCGCGGCGACCGTACTGGAGCAGGCGCGCGAGCGTGAGAGCGGCGAAGACCAAAAGCGCCGTGAGCTCCAGGCCGGGAAAACAACGGTGGAGCTGCTCGGCGTGGACAAGATACTCAAGTCGATGGGAGTCGAATAACAACTATGAATAGCAGCAAGCTTCCGCTTTCGCGTTTCACCGTGCTCGACCTCACGCGCGTGCGCGCTGGGCCGACGGCCGTGCGCCAGCTGGGCGACTGGGGCGCAAACGTCATCAAGATCGAGCCGCCCGAAACCTCGGATTCATCCAAGGGCATGTTCGGCGCCCGCCATGGTCCCGATTTCCAGAACATTCAGCGCAACAAGCGCGGCATCACGCTCAATCTCAAGGACCCCGACGGCGTCGCGCTGTTCAAGCGCCTGGTGGCGAAGGCCGATGTGATCGTCGAGAACTACCGTCCGGACGTAAAGAATCGGCTCGGCATCGATTATGAATCCATGCGGCAGGTGAACCCGCGCATCGTCTACGCCAGCATCTCCGGCTTTGGTCAAGACGGCCCTTATGCGAAACGGCCCGGTTTCGACCAGATCGCCCAAGGCATGGGGGGACTCATGTCGGTGACGGGGCTGCCGGGTCAGGGACCGGTGCGTGCCGGGATTCCGGTGGCCGATCTCAGCGCCGGACTCTATTGCGCGATCGGCATCCTGATCGCTTTGCTCGAGCGCGAGCAATCGGGCCAAGGGCAGTGGGTACAGACGTCGCTGCTGCAAGCGCAGATCGCCATGCTCGATTTTCAGGCCGCACGCTGGTTGATCGGCCACGAAGTGCCGCCGCAGGCCGGCAACAATCACCCGACCAGCATTCCGACCGGGGTATTTCCGACGAGCGACGGCCACATCAATATCGCGGCCGCTGGCCAGCACATCTGGGAACGCTTGTGCCGGGCACTTGGCGCCGAGGAGTTGCTCGCCAATCCGGATTTCGGCAGCGAGCAGCTGCGTTCGAAGAACCGCGACGGGGTCAATGCCGGACTTGAGGTCTACACGCGCAGACACACGAGCGCCGAGCTTATCGACAGCTTGAACAAAGCGGGCGTCCCCTGCGGACCAATCTACACCATCGACAAGATGTTTGAGGATCCGCAGGTCAAGCATCTGCGCATGGCGAAACCGGTCGATAATCCGGCCTTGGGCGAGATCAATGTGGTGGGCCACGCCGTGACGATGAGCCGCTCAGCACGAGAGCGTTACGAGCAGGCACCGGAACGCGGTCAGCACACCGATCAGGTGCTGGCGGAGTTCGGTCTCAGTGCCGACGAGATTGCCGATCTGCGTCGGCGCGAGATCATTTAGAACAGGCACGGCAACGTGCAATTCCAAACCGACAAGCTCGTTGCCGAGAAAGATGGTGCCATCGGCCGCTTGGTTATCAACAATCCGGCCAAGCGCAACGCCTTTTCCTTCGCGATGTGGCAGGCCCTGCCGGTCCTGCTCGGGAACTTTGCGGCCGATGAGGACATTCGCGTGGTGATCTTGCGTGGCGCCGGCGGACAGGCCTTCTCGGCCGGCAACGACATTTCCGAGTTCAAGGAACGCCGGTCGTCGAAGGAAAAGATCGCCGAGTACGACGCTGCGACGGCGCATGCCTATGAGACGCTATCATCGCTTAGTAAGCCGACGATTGCGGCAATCGAGGGCCATTGCGTGGGTGGCGGACTCGAGGTGGCGCTTTTGTGTGATCTACAAATTGCTGCCGATACGGCACGTTTCGCGGTGACGCCCGCACGACTCGGGCTCGGCTATAAGTACGAGGATGTAAGGCTGTTGGTGTCAAACGTGGGCCCGAAGTATGCGAAGGAAATCCTCTTTACCGCGCACCAGTTCAGCGCCGATGAGGCGCAACAGATGGGTATCGTCAATCGTGTGGTGCCGGTGGACGGGCTTGCGGCTTTCGTCGATCAGTATGCACAGGCCATTGCCGCCAATGCCCCACTTTCGATCAAGGCAGCGAAGCAGATCATTGCCGAAACCGTCAAAGGCCCTGGCGCTGCGGATCTAGATCTCTGCCAGCGATTGGTCGATGCCTGTCATGCGAGTACGGACTACCAGGAAGGCCAGCGTGCGTTCGCGGAGAAGCGCCGGCCGAAGTTCGCCGGTCGTTGACATGAACGCGAACGACCCGACCCGCCGCGAGGCGTTCCCGCATTGGGTATCAGTCAGTCTGCGTTACTCCGATCAGGATCCCATGGGCCACATCAACAACGTGGTTTATGGCGCCTACTTCGCTGAGGGACGCAACGCCTTTATCGGCCAATTGGTCAAGCGCCTGGCACCCGCCCACATTGATTTCGTGCTGGCGAGCGTCAAGATCGACTACCGGGAAGAGGTGTATTACCCTGGTCAGGTAGATGTGGGCAGCGCGGTGCTGCGCACCGGCAACAAGTCGCTGACCCTCGGGCATGCGCTCTTCAAGGACGACGAGTTGAAGGCGACGGCCGAGAGTGTGGTCGTGTTTATCGACACAACAAGCGGGCAATCGGTGCCGATTCCGGATGATGTACGGGAAACGCTGGGTCGGGACTTGTGAATGCCTGGACCATAGTCCAGACGTTGGTGTAGCGGGCTAGGTTTAAGAGATGTATCAGTTCAGACCCGACCAGACAGACAGTGTCCGAAACTGACTGGCCGGTGTCGGCTTCTGAGCTGCCAGTCAGGGGAAAGGTTGCTGGCAGGCGGCTTCCGACCCTTAGCAGCCGCTCACAGTGAGTTCGTCGAGGGTCCGCTTATCCGTTAGAGCGGTTATGAGCTGCGGGACACGCTGGCGCGGAGGCGTGCATCAGTGACCCGCGCGGCCCCCAGCAAGATTCAAAAAGAACTGTTTTCGGCCTATCACGCTAGCATCGGCTGCCAGCTTCGACGGTAAGTCACTATTCTTGTGTCGCAGTCGCCAAATGGAGTTCATTTCATCCGTGTTGTAAGCTGGATTTTAGTTAGTACGTCTATTTCTAGTTCGATGGCACGGCTGG
>CAYGAS010000107.1:0-15760 GCA_964347935.1 uncultured Nitrospiraceae bacterium
TATTCCCGCCTGACGCAAAGTATTGTAAGCCAGGCCGATAGGCTGTCAACCCGAGTAGTTTCGCCGATTCGCTAGGGCATACTGCGTGGTCGGATCAGTTCCGGCCAGGCCGCGCGCAGATAGATAACCATCGACCACAAGGTCAGCGCGGCCGCCAGGTACAACAGGATCTCGCCCAAACGCAGCAGGTCGACACCCCAAACGGGTTGACCATAGAGCAGGAAGGGTATCGCCACCATTTGCGAAATCGTTTTGAGCTTGCCCATGATCGACACAGCGACGCTCGACCGCTTTCCCATCTCGGCCATCCATTCGCGTAACGCCGAGACCGTCACCTCGCGCCCGATGATGACCAGTACCACCACCGTGAACACGCGGGCGTCCAACACCTGGCCGCGTACGACAGGGTCGGCGACCAGCAACAACAGGGCAGCCGCGACCATCAACTTATCCGCCACCGGGTCGAGAAAAGCGCCGAAGGCCGAAGATTGGTCGAGCATGCGGGCGAGAAAACCGTCTAGCCAGTCGGTGACCGCGGCGAGCACGAATAGCAACATCGCCACCGTATGCGCGTGCCGGTAAGGCAAATAATAGACGATCACGAAAAGCGGGATCAGAAGAATCCTCAGGTAGGTCAGCTGGTTCGGCAAATTGAACAACACGGCTCAGCGCTCTTGTCCGTGAAAGGCCTCGTAGATCCGCTGCGCCAAGGCCGGACTAATGCCGGGCACACGCGACAGATCTTCGACGCCGGCCCGTGCGACCTCGCGCAAACCGCCGAGCTTTCGCAACAGCGCCTGCCGGCGCTTGTTGCCGATGCCGGGGATGTCTTCCAGCACCGAGCGCGTGCGTTTCTTGCCGCGCTGCTGTCGGTGAGCGGTAATGGCAAAACGATGCGCCTCGTCGCGCGCCTGCTGCAGCAGATGAAAGACGGGCGACTGTGCCGACAACGGCAGCGCACGGGACCGCCCGCTCATGAACACCTGTTCCTCGCCCGACCGGCGCTCCGGTCCCTTGGCCATGGCGATCAATCGTACCCCTTCTATTTGCAGCTCTTCCATCACCGCTTCGGCCTTCGCGAGTTGGCCCTTGCCGCCGTCGATCAGCACGACGTCGGGCAATCTTCCCTCCCCTTCCTTGATGCGACGATAACGGCGCGTCAGCGCCTGCTCGATGGCGGCGTAATCATCGCCCGCCTCGATGCCGTCGATATTAAAGCGGCGATAGTCCGACTTTACCGGACCATTGCTGTCGAACACTACACACGCCGCCACGGTCGCCTCTCCGAGCGTATGGCTGACATCGAAACACTCAATACGTTCCGGCGCCGCCTCGAGCCCGAAGGCTTCCTGCATCGCCTCGAAGCGCTGGCGCAGATTTGCCTGGCTGGCGAGATAACGGCGCAGTGCCTCTTCGGCGTTCGTTTCCGCCAGCTTGACCCATCCCTTGACCACGCCGCGGACAGCCACCGAGATCGCCGTCTTCTTGCCGCTCTGTCCGGCGAAGACCCGTTCCAGCAGCTTGCGCTCCCCGATGCTGCGATTCAAGTAGATCGCCGGCGGAATCGTTTTGCCGAGGTAATATTGAGGCAGAAACGCCGCCAGCGCCTCGGTCGGCTTTATCCCCACCGCCACCTTCAGATAGAACGCCTTCGAGCCCAGGTTCAGCCCGCCGCGGACAAAGCTCACCTGGATGCAGGCCGCGTCCTGCTCCATGGCCACGGCGACGACGTCCGCTTCGCCGGCATCGCGGGCCACGTATTGCCGCTCCTGGATCTTGCGCAAGGAGGCGATGCGGTCACGATAGAGCGCGGCGGTCTCGTAGTCCAGCACCCCCGACGCCCGATCCATGCTCGCGACCATCTCGTCGGTCACGGCCTGGCTGCGTCCTTCCAGGAACATGACTGCATATTGCACGTCCCTGGCATAGCTATCAGCATCGATCAGGCCGACGCAAGGCGCCGAGCAGCGCCGGATCTGGTATTGCAGGCAGGGACGCGTGCGATTGCGAAAGAAGCTGTCCTCGCACTGACGAATCTGAAAGACCTTTTGCAGCATCCCTAGACTCTCGCGCACCGCCGAGGCCGAGGGATAGGGCCCGAAATAGCGTTCGCCTTCCTGTTTCGGGCCGCGGTGGAACCCCAGGCGCGGGAATTCATGCGCCGACAAAGAGATATAAGGATAACTCTTGTCATCGCGCAGGAAGACGTTGTATCGCGGCCGCAGCGACTTGATCAGGTTGTTCTCAAGTAACAGCGCCTCGCCTTCGGTGTTGGTCACGGTCACGTCGACGTGGTCGACCCCTCGCATCATCGAGGCGATCCTCGGTGAAAGCCCGTGCTTGCGCAGGTAGCTCGTCACGCGCTTGCGCAAATCCGCCGCCTTGCCGACGTACAGGACTACGCCTTGCGCGTCGATCAGCCGATATACCCCCGGGGCCGCGGGGAGCTGGCGCACCAGCGCCTTGAGCTTGTCAGTCGCCATTGCTAGGGCTGGGTCGAGACCTCAGAGCAGCCGGGTCGCCTTGTCGAACACCCTTCGGAACATCTGCTTGCTCAGCCTTCCGGTCTGGGTGTTGTAACGGCTGCAGTGATAGGAATCCAGCAAATGTCTCTCATTGGGCAGCCGGTGGTGCCGCCCATGGCCAAAAGGATAGTCCGCCAGGCGCAGTGCCAGCGCGCGCAGCACCGCTCGGTGTGCCACGGCGCCGAGGGCGAGGATCACGCTGCCCCGGGCGAGGCCCGCCAGCTCCGCCTGCAAATAGGCATTACAGGTGTCGACTTCGGCGGTGGTCGGCTTGTTCTCCGGGGGCAGGCACTTGACGGCGTTGGTGATCCGGCAATTGGTCAAAGCCAGTCCGTCGCCCCGGGCGCTGGAGACCGCTTGATTGGCGAACCCGTAGTCGTGCAACGTCTGGTAGAGCAAGATACCCGCATAGTCGCCGGTGAACGGGCGTCCGGTGGCGTTGGCGCCGTGCAGGCCCGGGGCCAGACCGACGATCAGGAAGCGCGCCTGGCGATCGCCGAAGGGTGCCACGGGCCGCGCGTGGTAGGCCGGATAGCGGCGGCGGACCTGATCTAGATGGCGGGCGAGCCGTGGACAGGCACGACATTTAGCGTTGAACGCGGTCATGTTGGGCACCACGATAGGCAAAGATAGCTCGAATCGGTGTTAATTTATTTTCAAAGTTCATTGATTATAAATAATAAAGTTTTTTTCGCGTCTGCTGCCTCCATAAGAAGCCCTAGATACCCACCTACCCCACCGAGAGATCGCTGCCGGCTGTCTTCAGCCCCATCCGGCCCACCGGGCGGATGTGGCAGCCGCGCCACGCCCTGTTAGAATGCGCCCTCGCAGCATGGGCTAGCGGGAACCGCACTCTTATTATGAAGATCTCCGCCTTTGAAATCCGCGTCGGCAATCTCATTGAGCACAACGGCCGTTTGTGGCGCGTATACAAGACCAGTCACGTCAAGCCCGGAAAGGGCGGCGCCTTTGTGCAGGTCGAGATGAAGGACGTCAGCGCCGGCACCAAGCTAAACGAGCGCTTCCGCTCCGAGGACCGGGTGGAGAAGGCCCACGTCGAGGGGCGCAGCATGCAATATCTCTACGAGGACCACGGCCAGCATGTATTCATGGATAACGAGACCTACGAGCAACTTAGCCTCTCGGCCGATGACCTCACGGGCCAAATCGAATACCTGCTCCCAAACACCGAGGTTCAGGTGACCTTTCACAATGACACCCCGCTCGGGGTGGAGCTGCCGCCGACGGTGGTGCTGAAGGTGGTAGAAACCGAGGCCGTCGTCAAAGGTCAGACCGCCTCCGGGTCAGGCAAGCCGGCGAAGGTAGAGACGGGTCTGACGGTCACGGTGCCGACGTTCATCAACGCCGGCGACAGAATCAAGGTCAACACGGGCACCGGCGAGTACGTCGAGCGCGCCTGAGGCGCGCTAGCGGCTACTTGCCGACGTTGGTGCCGTAGAAAATTTCCGCCATCTCCCGCTTGAGCCGCTGCGTCACCGAGCGCTTCTCGTTTCCCGTTAGATCGTCCTCGCTCACCGCAAACAGGTAATCGTCCAACTTGAACTCTTTCAACATCATCTTGGTGTGAAAGATATTCTCCTGGTAGACATTCACGTCGATCGCCTGATAGCGGTTGAGAATCCCGCGCTCGATAAAATCCTGAATTGACCCGATCTTGTGGTCAATGAAGTGTTTCACGCCGCGCACATCACGCGTGAATCCGCGTACCCGGTAGTCCGTGATCACGATATCGGATTCGAAGCTGTGAATCAGGTGATTTAGGGCGCGCAGGGGCGAGATTTGGCCACAGGTCGAGACATCGATGTCGACCCGGAACGTGCTGATGCCGCTATCCGGATGCTTCTCGGGATAGGTGTGTACAGTGATATGACTCTTGTCGAGATGCGCGACCACGGCGTCGTTCATCGACACCGCACGTTCCACGCCGAGCGGCCCTTCGACCGCTTGCTCGGCGATCAGCATGGTGACGCTCGCCCCTTCCGGCTCGTAGTCCTGATGGGCAATGTTCAGGATCTGGGCCCCGATGATCTCTGCAACTTCGCGCAGGATGCCTGTCAGGCGATCCGCCTTATAGGCCTCATCGATGTAAGCGAGGTAGCCGCGCTGTTCCTTCTCGCTCTTCGCGTAGCAGATGTCGTAGATGTTGAAACTGAGTGTCTTAGTGAGGTTGTTGAAGCTCTCGAGCTTTAGCCTCTTAGGCCGGATCAGGTCCACTCAACTTTCCCCCGTTAGATCCCAACCGGTATGACTAGATGCCCGCCTATCACTCGCTGCGGCGGGCGTATTGTATACCGTCGGCGCCGTCATTCAAAACCCTTCTCCATGGCGGCCACACCAGAACGCTAAACCAGGCCGAGCACCGCTTCGCGCGCCTGCTGATATTGCGGGTCCGCCGCCAGCGTATCGCGCGTCAGCGCGTGACGCCCGTGCATGCGTACCAGCCGCATCTGCGAAACCGGATCGTCTTCGACTTTTAGTCCGTCCAGCACCGCCGCCGCCGCTGCGCTCTCGCAGACCAAGACCATGTCGCAACCGGCCGCGAGCGCGGCCCGCGCCCGATCCAGGGGCGTGCCGGCCGCTTTGGCGCCCGCCATCAGCAGATCGTCGCTGAAAACGACGCCCTGAAATCCCAGGCGTGCGCGCAGTACGTCCTGGATCCATCGCCGCGAAAAGCTCACCGGCTGTCGGTCGATGAGCGGGTACACCACGTGCGCGGTCATGACGGCGGCCAGCCCGTAGTGGATCATGCGCTCAAAGGCGACCATGTCCTGAGTATAGATGTCTACATACTCGCGATGGTCGTAGGGCAACGTCACGTGGGAATCGGCCGTCACGCTTCCGTGGCCGGGAAAATGCTTGCCGGTGGCGGCCATGCCCGCCTGCGTCATCCCTGTCATATAGGAATGGCCGATATCGGCCACCACCTCCGGATCGGCGTGAAACGCTCGATCGCCGATCACCGTGCTGACGCCGCGATCCAGATCGAGCACCGGCGCGAGGCTCAGGTCCACGCCCACCGCGCGCAGCTCGCTCGCCATCAGCCAGCCACAGCTCTGAGCCAGCCTTTTAGCCCGTTTCGGGTTCTCATCGTAGAGCCGGCCCAGAATCCGCGCCGCCGGCAGGATCGTGAATGGCTCGCGGAAGCGCTGTATCCGTCCCCCCTCCTGGTCCACCGCCACCAGCAATCGCGGCTCGCGGGCCGCGTGGATTTCATCGATCAGGCGTGAAAGCTGCTCGCGCGACGCGTAGTTGCGCTCGAACAGGATGATCCCGCCGGCCAGCGGATGGCGCAGGCACTCGCGCTCCGGCGCCGTCAGCTCCAGGCCCTCCAAACCCAGCATGACCGGTCCCAAATGCATACGCTGAGTCTAGCCGCTGATCAGGACCCGTGTGCCAGGCACGACCAGGTCGAAGAGCGCGACTACCTCGCGATTGCGCATCTTGATACAGCCGTGTGAGCTCGGCACGCCCATCGGGTCCTCGTCTGGCGCGCCATGAATGTAGATGTAACGGCGCATGGTGTCGACCTCGCCGAGGCGGTTTTTGCCCGGCTCCAGCCCGCTCAACCACAGGATGCGTGTGAGGATCCAGTCCCGCTGGGGATAAAGCGCGCGCAGCGCCGGCGAATAGAGCTCGCCGCTCGGCCGGCGCGATACGAATACGGTGTTCACCGGCGCGCCGGCACCGATACAGGCACGGATAAGGTGCTGCCCCCGAGGCGTGCATTCGCTGTGGATGCGCTCGCCGGCCCCGTTACTGGCCGTCGACACCAGGGTCTGCATGATCACACCGCCGCCCGCGTCCCGCAGCGTCAGCGTTTGTGTCGGAATGTCGATCTCGATCAAATGCTCGCTCGTTGGCATCTTGCCGAGGTGTCCTAATTCACTCGCGCGCAAATACGGCTATCGCTTCCATGTGGCTCGTGTGCGGAAACATATCCACGATCCCGGCGCTCAGCAGGCGAAATCCGAGCGCGTGGACCAGATATTCGCTATCGCGCGCAAGCGTCGCCGGATAACAAGAAACATAGACAATCCGGGACGGCAGATGTGCCGTCGGCAACTGCTTGATCGCCCCCATGGCGCCGCTACGCGGCGGGTCGAGCAACACTTTCTCGAAGTGTAGCCCCTCCCAGGCGATGGGCGTTTCCTCGCTATAGAGGTCGATGTGGCGAAAGTCGGCGTTCGCGATCTCGTTGTGGCCGGCGTTCGCTTGCGCACGCTGCACGAGCGCCGCGCTGCCTTCCATTCCCACGACTTGTGCCGCCCGGCGTGCGAGCGGCAGAGTAAAATTGCCGACACCGCAGAAGAGATCGAGCACCACTTCACGCGGCTGCGGGTCGAGCAACTCCACCACCGCGTCCACCAGGCGCGCGTTGACCGCGGCATTCACCTGGGTGAACTCATTGGCGGCGAACAGAATCTCGATGCCGTGCGCCGGCAAACCATAACTCAAGAGCGGCGGCCGCGGCGGCCACAGCGCCTGCACCGACTCCGGACCGTGCGCCTGCACATGAATCTGCACGGCGTGGTGTTCGCCGAAGGCCTGCAGCCGCGCGCGGTCGCTCTCGGTCAAGGGGTCGAGGTGGCGAAACACCAGAGCCGCGTCTTGGTCGCCTGCCGCCACCTCGATCTGCGGGATGCGCTGCGGACAGGAAAGCCCGGAGATCAAGGCGGGCAACGCCGGCAGCAAAGCGGCCAAGCGCGGATCGAGAACCTTGCAATCGGCCAGCGGCGTGACGAACGAGCGCTTGCGTTCGCGAAAGCCGACCAGCACGCCACCTTTCTTGGGGACCAGGCGTACGCCGAGGCGCGCCTTGCGCCGGTAGCCCCAAAGCGGCCCAGGCAACGGCGGCAACCAATCAGCCGGCGTGACTTTGCCGATGTGTGTCAGGTTGTCGTGCAAGACACGCTGCTTGGCAACGAGCTGGGCCGCGGGCGCGAGGTGTTGCAGGCTGCAACCGCCGCATGTTCCGAAGTAAGGGCATGCCGGCTCGCGGATACGATCCGGCGATTGCGCCAAGATCTCCACCACCTGCCCGGTGTCGTAACGCCGGTGGCGACGGCGGTAACGGAACCGCACCCGCTCGCCGGGCAGCGCCCCGTCGATAAATACCGCCTTGCCGTCGACGTGCGCGACGCCGCTGCCGTCGTAGTTCAATTCTTCGACGAAGGCAGTCGCTTCGGTGTTATCAACCGCCGTGCTGCGGGCGGGTCGGCTGGGCATGGCATCGCATCGAATAGATTAGCGACAAGGACAAGGATATGAAATGTGCACGGATCGATGAACGCATCCTGCGATCATTCTTCGTTGGGCCTTGCATCTCGCTACTTGTATCTCGTATCTGAATTTCTATCCCAGGCCGCCAGGAAGGCCTCAAAATGCGGCTTCTTCTCGGCCGCAAGTGTTTGGCGCACCAGCTTTTGTTCGCGCTCGAAACCGGCCGCGTCGAGGTTACCGCGCAGCAGTTCCCAGCGCAGATAGATCAAATAGGTATTTAGCGCATCGGTCTCGCAGTAGTTGCGTATCTCTTCGAGCTTGCCGGCACAGTAGTTACGCCAGACGTCGGCGCCGCTAACGCCCATCTTGCCCGGCAAGCCGAGCAGTAGCGCGATGTCGTCCAACGATGCCATGGCACGCACCTGGTAGCCGGCGAGCACATCCATCAAATCCGTGTGGCGCTCGTGAAAACGGCTGAGATAATTGTTCCAACGGAAGTCACGGTCGAGGTCGCCGGTATCCCAATAGCGTGGCGCGGCGATCCCGTGCAGCAAGGCCCGGTAGTGCAACACTGGCAGATCGAACTGGCCACCGTTCCACGACACGAGCGTCGGTGTGAATTTCTCGATCCCATCGAAGAAGCGGCGTACCAGCTCGGCCTCGCTCGCCTCGGCATCGCCAAGCGACCACACACGCAGGCTGTCGCCGTGGCGCAAGACCGCGGAGATGGTAACGACTCGATGCAGGTGGTGGCGCAGAAACTCTGATTCCCCGGTTTCTTCGCGACGCTTTTCGAACATGACACGCGCGACATCGGCATCGTTCAACCCCTCCAAGTCGTACAGCTGACGCCCGGTCGCCACATCGGGGATGGTTTCTATGTCAAAGGCAAGAACGTTCATTCTTTTCTCGTGACGTGTGAGGTGTGAGGGGAAACCCGATACCTATCGCCGCCAAGTCAACTAGACGTGTCGCCTTGCGCCGCACACCTCACCCCTCACGGGTGTACCGGTTCTATGTGCTCGATGACCAGTTGCAGCGAACGATAACCCTGGTAGTCGTTGATATCTAGTCTATAGGCAGCGTGCGCGCTGGGGCAATCGAAGTTACCCGCTTCCCGCACCTGATTGAAGGCGATAGCATCGACGACCTTGCTGTGCTCGGGGTGACGCAAACTCAGCTTCAAGTGCTTCTCGCCCACCACGCGCGTGCCAACGATCTCGAATCGGCCGTCGAACACCGGTTCCGGGAACCCCTGCCCCCACGGGCCCGCTTCGCGTAGTAGGCTCGCGAGCTCCAAGGTTAGCTCGGTCGCGGCGAGCTCGCCGTCGGACACGATGCTTCCCTGCAGCGTGTCGTCGGCCAGGTGCCGATCCACTTCCTCCTCGAAAGCTGCGCGAAACGCCTCGTAACGGTTACGCGCCAGGCTCAAGCCCGCAGCCATCGCGTGACCGCCGAATTTCTGTAATAGCCCGGGATGACGCGCGGCGATCGCATCGAGCACGTCGCGGATATGCAACCCGGGCACCGAGCGCGCCGACCCTTTGAGCTCTTCGTCATCGGCCAGGGCAAAGGCCACGGCCGGGCGATGAAAACGCTCCTTCAAGCGCGAGGCAACGAGCCCGATGATGCCCTGATGCCAACTCGAGTCGAACAAGCACAATGCCCGTGGCATTGCCTCACCCTGCAGGCGCAAGACGTCGACGGCCGCAAACGCCTGTGCCTGCATCTCCTCCTGAATCGCTCGGCGTTCGCGATTGAGCTCGTCGAGGCGCTTCGCCATCGCTTGCGCGTCGGCGCTGTCGTCGGTCAGCAAGGCATCGATACCGAGCGACATGTCTTCGAGGCGTCCGGCCGCGTTCAAACGCGGCGCCACGCAGAAACCGAGATCCGCCGCCGTCACCGTGCCCACGCGCCGGCCGGCGACCTCTAGCAACGCCTGGACCCCGGCACAGGTCTCGCCGCGGTTGATACGGCTTAAGCCCTGGCTGGCGAGAATGCGGTTGTTGTGATCGAGCATCACCAGATCGGCGATGGTGCCGAGGGCAACCAGGTCGAGCAGTCTGGCGAGATTAGGCTCGTCGATGCCGGCGCGGCTGAACCAACCGGCCTCGCGCAGGGATGCGCGCAAAGCGAGCATGACGTAAAAGATCACTCCGACACCGGCCAAGTGCTTGCTCGGAAAGCCGTCGCCGGGCTGATTGGGATTCACGATCGCCTCGGCCACCGGCAGCGTCTGTGCCGGCAGATGATGATCCGTAATCAGCACCGCCATGCCCCGAGCGTGCGCGGCGCGCACCCCGTCGATACTCGAGATGCCGTTATCCACTGTCACCAGCAGATCCGGTCCGCGTTCCGCCGCTAGTGCGACAATCTCCGGCGTTAGGCCATAACCGTAGCGAAACCGATCCGGCACAATATAGCTGACACGGCGCGCGCCCATCGCCTTCAGTGCGCGTATGGCGAGCGCGCAGCCGGTCGCGCCGTCGGCGTCGAAGTCAGCCACGACCAGCACGTGCCGGTCTTCCATGATCGCATCGGCGAGCAGCTTCACCGCACGATCCATGTCCTTCAGCAGTTGTGGATGATGCAGCCGCTCGAGCGAGCGGTCGAGCTCATGCGCATGGACGACATTGCGCGCCGCGTAGATTCGCGCGAGCACCGGATGAACCGTGTCGGGTAAATGGTGTGCACCTGCCGGCAGGGAGCGTCGAACGATTCGTCGTGTCATTGGCATGCGTACGGTTGCGTCCTACTCTAATGGTAACTGCTAAGCGGCCGTCGGCGGCGCCACCAGCGCCGCGCTTTCTTCGCATCGATTAGGAAGCCGGGCGCGAACTCGGTGTACAGCGTGACGCTGCGCACGGCGTCTCGCTTCAACGCATCCAGCAAGGGCTCGATCCACTTTTGCTCCAGCGCCTGCACAAACACCTGCCAGGCCTCGACGTCTCCATACAGCGTTGCGCTGCGGGCCTCGTCGAGCACCATCAGGTGTTCGCCACCCGTCTGCGCCTGCGCCAGCCATTGTTGCGCGCTCTCCGGCACCGCCGCGGTCGGAGTCTGCGAGAGACGCGCCAACGCCAGGCTGAGCGGCTCGCCTGTCCAGACCGTGGTCCAGGGCACCTGCTGCGGATCCGGCAAGCGGCCACCGCCCCAAAACCACAGGCTGTTGATCGGCAGCGCCCCGCGCGACTCGCGTTGGCTGTTGGTACGCGCCGTGTGCAACAAGATCTGGATCTCGTTCAGGATCGTGCACCAAGCCTTACTGTCCTTGCCTTTCGGCAAATAGTCGTGCACGTTACGCCCAACCACGACCGACAGCGGTGCCGTCATGATCTCGGGCACCGCGGGCGGCTGCAAATACCAGCGATCCGGGCGCGCGGGTTTCAAGATCCATCCGTCGTTCGCGTACACCTCCATCACCTCGGCCACCAATTGCTCGGCTTCGACCTGCGTCAGCTCCAATACTGTATTGTCAGCGAGCAGCAGGCGGTCCCGATCCGGGCGCAGGTACACGGGATCGGCGCGCAACCACCAACCTTTGTCGACGACGCCCAGGTCGAGAACGCGCGTGACGGCTGCGACTGGCAGGTCCTGATTTTCATCTACGCGCAGACTGAAGGCCTCGAACGTCAGGGTTTCCAGATCCACGCGCACATCGTTAAGACGGTTGCTGCGAGCCAGCAAGGTTTCCAAGGCGGGGACGGACAGGCGGGTAGACGAAATCCCTTGCAGGGCCGCGGGGGACGGTCCGAGGAGCCCGGGGATAAGCAGCGTTAGATGTGTCGCGGAACCGCTGGCCGATACGGACATATCAAACCGCTTAGAGTACCACTTGATCTGCTGACAATAGGTTCGTGCGCCGCCTCCTTGCGTGCTGGATTATACCCATACGTGAAGCGTAAGGCGCCAGCGCCGAGCAGCGGTTTTGACTCACTGCTCACGCCTCGCACCTCACGGCATTCTTTCGAGAATCGCTTTTTTCACCTCGCCGAGTTCCGGCTTGACCTTCAGCATGGGCGCCGTGCTCTGCTTGATCGCCGTGTCTGGATCCTTGAGGCCGTGCCCGGTGAGCGTGCAGACCACGCACTTTCCCGGCGGAATTCTGCCGCTGCGGATGTCGTGCATGGCGCCGGCCAAGGCGACGGCCGAGGCGGGTTCACAGAAAATTCCCTCACACTCGGCCAGCAAACGCTGTGCCTTCAGAATCTCGTCGTCGCTGAACTTCTCGAACCAGCCTTCCGACTGTTGCTGGGCCTCGCGCGCCTTGTCCCAACTCTGCGGGTTGCCGATACGAATGGCTGTGGCTACGGTCTCCGGGTTTGTGATTGGATGCCCCAAGACGAACGGCGCTGCCCCGGCCGCCTGATAGCCGCACATCACCGGCGGGGATTCAGCGATCCCCTTTTCGAAGTATTCCTTATAACCCATCCAGTAGGCACTGATGTTGCCGGCGTTGCCAACCGGCAGACAATGGTAATCGGGCGTGCGCCCCAATTCCTCTATGATCTCGAAACTCGCCGTCTTCTGGCCCTGCAAGCGGTAAGGGTTGATCGAGTTGACGATGCTGACCGCTGCTTGATCGGCGACTTCCTTGACCAAGCGCATGCCGTCATCAAAGTTGCCTTCGATCTGTATAACCACAGCACCGTGCATCATGGCTTGCGCAAGCTTGCCAAGCGCTATCTTGCCTTGTGGAATGAGGACGAAGCAGGTGATACCGGCGCGCGCCGCATATGCGGCCGCCGACGCCGAGGTGTTACCGGTGGATGCACAGATAATCGCCCGACTGCCTTCGTCCACCGCCTGGCTTACGGCGACGGTCATGCCGCGGTCTTTGAATGACCCTGTCGGGTTCATGCCCTCGTACTTGGCCTGCAGCTCGACTGCGTTGCCGAGCGTCGCGGCGATGTTGTCCAGGCGAATGAGCGGCGTATTGCCTTCGTTCAGGCTGATGGCGCGCGCCTCTCGGCGCAACGGCAACCAGTCGCGATAGCGATCAATGATGCCACCATAATGCCCGACAACTGACATTTGTCTAACTACTCAACGCAGAGGCGCCAAGACGCAAAGAAATGCACAATATTCTTCAACTTCAAACACGCCGACAAATAGTGGCCCAGAGACAACGCAAAAACTAGGCGGACGATAGCTAAAGCCTTTCAAATCTTAGCGTCCTTTGCGTCTCTGCGTTGGGCAGTAGTTGTCATTTCCAGTCACGGTGCAGATGCTCCATCCGCAGCCGCATTACCTTGCCCTCGATACCGTCGAGCTCTTCTATCTGGCTGAGGGCGGCATTCATGTGCTTTTCCACCACCCGATGGATCAGCATGATCAGGGGAACCACATCTTCACCTTCCGCCGGCTCTTTCTGCACCACGGCCTCGATGCTAATGCCGTGTTTGGCCAGAATCTGGGCGATCTCGGCGAGCACACCAGGACGGTCGCGCGCTTGCATGCGCAGATAATAAGAGGTCTCCACCTCCTCCATCGGCAATATCTTCAGATCCGACAGGGCATCGGGCTGAAATGCGAGGTGCGGCACCCGGTTGTGGGGGTCTGTCGTCAGCGTGCGTACCACGTCCACTAGGTCGGCCACCACGGCCGAGGCGGTCGGTTCCGCGCCGGCGCCGGCGCCGTAGTACAGCGTCGGCCCGATGGCGTCACCCTTGACGAGGACGGCGTTCATCACGCCATCGACGCTGGCGATCAGCTGGCGTTGCGGAATGAGCGTCGGGTGCACGCGTAACTCGACGCTGCTGTTGCCGCGCCGGGCAATCCCGAGATGTTTGATGCGGTAGCCGAGCTCTGCTGCGTAACGTATATCCGCCGGACTCACCCGCGTGATGCCTTCCGTGTACGCCTTGTCGAACTGCAAAGGTATACCGAAAGCGATGGAAGCAAGGATCGTAAGCTTGTGTGCCGCATCGATGCCCTCGACATCGAAGGTCGGATCGCTTTCGGCGTAACCGAGGCGCTGTGCATCGGCAAGCACCGCATCAAAGGGCCGGCCGCCCTCGCTCATCTCGCTCAGAATATAGTTGCCGGTGCCGTTGATTATGCCGACCAGCCACTCCACACGATTGCCGGCAAGCCCCTCGCGAATCGCCTTGATGATCGGAATGCCTCCGGCCACCGCCGCCTCGAACGCCACCATGACGCCGCGCTCCTGCGCGGCCTTGAATATCTCATTGCCGTGAACGGCGATCAGCGCTTTATTGGCGGTTACCACATGTTTGCCGGCCGCGATCGCTTGTAGCACCAGCTCGCGCGCCGGCGTGTAGCCGCCGATCAGCTCGACGACGATATCGATCTGCGGATTGCCGACGATCTCGCCGGCGTCTTGGGTAAGTTTGATGCCCGACGTCGCGCAGCCTCGAGCCTTTTGGAGGTCGCGCACCGAGGCCTGAATCACCTCGATGTTGCGTCCCGCGCGTCTCGCGATCTCTTCAGCGTTGCGCGCGAGCACGTTGACCGTGCCGCAACCTACCGTTCCGAGACCGAGGATGCCGATCCGTACAGGCCTCACGCCTGTTTCCATCCCGTGGTTGCAGCGGCCCCAGTCCCACGCCTCAACATGGCGCGGATACCGCGTATCGCCTGGCGCGTACGATGCTCATTCTCGATCAAGCTGAAACGTACATGCCCGTCGCCATACTCGCCGAAACCGATACCCGGCGACACCGCGACCTTGGCCTCTTGCAACAGCAGTTTGGAAAATTCCAGTGAGCCCATCTCCCTGTAGGCCTCCGGGATCTGCGCCCACACGAACATCGTCGCCTTCGGTTTCTCTACCGACCATCCCGCCGAGCACAATCCATTGCACAATGTATCGCGCCGGCTCTGGTAAAGCTGGCGCGCTTCGTCGACCGCGTCCTGCGGTCCTTCGAGCGCAAGAATGGCGGCGACCTGTATCGGCGTGAAAATGCCGTAATCCAGGTAAGACTTGATCCGCGCCAGCGCGGCGACAAGTTTTTCGTTACCACACATGAAGCCTAGGCGCCAACCGGGCATGCTGTAACTCTTGGACATCGAAAAGAACTCGACGGCGATATCCATGGCCCCGTCTACCTGCAGGATCGAGGGCGCCTGGTAGCCATCGAAGACGATGTCGGCATAGGCAAGATCGTGAATGACCCACATGCGGTGCTCGCGTGCCACGGCGACAACCTTTTCGAAGAACTGGAGATCGACGCATTGCGTCGTCGGATTGGCCGGGAAGTTCAAGAGCAGCATCTTCGGGTGCGGCCACGAATCGCGAATGGCTTTCTCGAGCTCCGCAAAGAAATTTCCTCCCGCCACCAGCGGCACGTGGCGAATATCGGCACCGGCGATCACGAAGGCCCAGGGATGAATCGGGTAAGCCGGGTTCGGCACCAGCACGGCGTCGCCCGGTTCCACCGTCGCCAAGGCCAAATGTGCCAGACCCTCTTTGGAGCCAATGGTCACGATAGTATTTTTCTCCGCATCGAGATCGACGTCGAAGCGTCGTTTGTACCAGTGACAGATCGCGCGCCGCAGACGCGGGATTCCGCGCGACATCGAGTATCGATGGGTCTCTTCGCGTTTCGCGACCTCGCAGAGCTTGTCGATGAGATGCGCCGCAGGCGGCCGATCCGGATTACCCATCCCGAAGTCGATAATGTCTTCGCCACGCCTGCGGGCCTGCGCCTTCAGATCGTTGACGATGTTGAAGACGTACGGTGGAAGCCGTTTAATGCGGGGAAATTCGTCCATCGGTTTGACTACAAAAATACCGGCAAAATATGCATGGAAAACGCTGCAACATAACTGCGCCCACTGTGCCTGTCAATGACGGCCATCAATGAGGTTAGAATAGCCATGCGAGAATTGCCGAAGTGAAATTTCAGCTGAATTCAGCCGAAGCGGGCGTCAACGTGGTGCGCTCTTACGCGCCGGGCGAGGTGACGATCAACCGGCAAGTCTACCGGGGCAGCCTAGTGCTTACCCGCGACCGCATCATTACCGACTGC
>CAYGAS010000108.1:0-10172 GCA_964347935.1 uncultured Nitrospiraceae bacterium
TATTATTTTCAATGCAAGCCTTTACACCACGTACAAACCTTTCACCCACCACAGACCCCATCGATCCACCCATAAACTGGAATTCGAAAGCACCGGCCACTAGGCGCATACCCTTCACCTGGCCTTGTATCATGATCAACGCATCTCGCTCACCGCTCGTCTTTTGGGCATCCGATAGGCGGTCCTTGTAACGCCGACTGTCCTTGAATCTCAGGATATCCACAGGGCGCAATTCTGCACCGATTTCCTGGCGCGGCTCCGGGTCTAGAAACACGTCAAGCCGGCGCCTCGCCCCGATACGCAAGTGATGATCGCATTTCGGACAGACATCGAGATTGCTTTGAATCTCGGCACTGTACAGTACGGCGTTACAGGCGGGACATTTCTTCCACAGCCCTTCGGGGATGCTCTTCTTCGAAGCTCGGCTCTTGATTTTTGGCGGCAGTAACTTGTCAAACCAGCTCATGCAGCAGCTCCTACCTGATCCATGGCATTACGCAGACTGGTAACGAATTGGGGGACTTCCTCGAGGATCCGTTCGCGTTGTCCAGCCAGGTCAGCAACGCGTTTAACCAGCGCGCTGCCGACGACGACCGCATCGGCAACACGTGACACCGCCGCCGCGCTCGACGGGCTATCAATACCAAAGCCCACGCCCACGGGCAGGGCGGTATGTCGGCGTATTTCCTGTAGCTTCTCTGTCACGGCGGCAATGTCGAAATGACCGGCCCCGGTGACGCCACGCAGGGATACATAATAAACGAAGCCGCTGGCTGCCTCGGTAATCAGCCTGATGCGTTCCTCGGTGCTGGTCGGCGCCAGCAGGAAGATCGGATCGAGCCCCTGCTCGCGCAGCGCGGCAGACAGTTCCTGCGCCTCCTCCGGTGGCACATCGACCGTGATGACGCCATCGACCCCGGCCGCAGCGGCAGCTTGGGCAAAGGCCTGCGGCCCCATGACCTCGAAGGGGTTGAGATAACCCATCAGCACGATTGGCGTAGTGCCATCGACTTTACGGAACTGCTCTACCATTTTTAGCACATCGCGCAAGCTCACGTGATTTCGCAGCGCGCGCTCACTTGCGCGCTGGATAACGGGCCCGTCGGCCATCGGGTCTGAAAAAGGCACGCCCAGCTCAAGCACATCAGCGCCAGCGCCCGCGAGCGCGTGTAGCAGTGGAACGGTCGTCGCCCGATCCGGGTCACCGGCAGTAATAAAGGTTACTAGCGCCTTGCGTCGCTGATGCTTGAGCCTCTCAAAGGTCTGGGCGATACGTGACATCAGTCTGCTGCAGTACTCCTACAAGGTAATACCTTCGAGGGTGGCCACGGTTTCGATATCCTTGTCGCCGCGCCCCGACAGATTCACCACGATGCTACCGTCCCGACCCAGCGTACCGGCCAGTGTCGACACATAGGCCAGTGCATGGCTAGATTCCAGCGCCGGCATAATTCCTTCAGTGCGTGTCAACAGGTGAAAGGCAGCTAGCGCCTCCTCGTCGCTCACCGCGACATAGCGTGCACGACCGGAATCCTTTAGCCATGCATGTTCGGGACCCACCCCTGGGTAGTCGAGCCCGGCAGAGACCGAGTGCGTTTCAATGATCTGGCCCTCGTCGGTCTCAAGCAGATAGGTGCGATTGCCGTGCAAGACACCCGGTTTGCCGGCACACAACGTCGCTGCATGGCGCCCGGTTTCCAGCCCTTCGCCAGCCGCTTCGACACCATAGAGCGCCACACTCGGCTCGTCGATGAATGGATAGAATAGACCCATCGCATTCGATCCGCCTCCTACACAGGCCACCAAGGCGTCGGGTAGACGCCCTTCCTGTTCAAATATCTGCTCGCGCGTCTCGCGACCGATGACAGACTGAAAGTCCCGCACCATGGCTGGATAAGGGTGTGGGCCCGCGACACTGCCAATGATATAAAACGTGTCGTCCACGTTGGTGACCCAATCCCGCATCGCCTCATTCAACGCATCTTTCAGCGTTTTCGACCCCGACTCGACCGGCACGACCTCGGCGCCTAGAAGCTTCATGCGATAAACGTTGACGGCCTGTCGTTTGATGTCCTCAGTTCCCATATAGACCACGCACTTCATGCCGAAGCGCGCGGCCACGGTGGCCGTCGCCACACCGTGCTGACCGGCACCGGTCTCGGCAATGACCCGGGTCTTTCCCATGCGTCGCGCGAGCAGAGCCTGGCCGATGGTATTGTTGATCTTGTGGGCACCTGTGTGATTGAGATCCTCGCGTTTCAGGTAGATCTTGGCGCCGCCGATGCGCTCGGTGAGGCGGCACGCGAGGTAAAGCGGCGAGGGTCGGCCGACATAGTGCTTGAGATCCTCGTTGAGCTCGCGCAGAAAATCGGCGTCGTTGCGGTAATGCTCATAGGCCGCGCGCAGCTCGATCAACGGCTGCATCAATGTCTCGGCGACAAAGACGCCTCCGTAGCGCCCGAAATGCCCGGTCTTGTCCGGCAAATCGTAGCTCGCCGTGGTCGCGCCCGCGGTCACGGACTTTGGTCTACTGGTAACGCTCATTGACAGGCTCTCACAGTATCAATAAAGGCGGACATCTTGCCAATGTCCTTAATGCCCTTTGCTTTTTCTACCCCGCTGCTGACATCGACGGCAAACGGGCGCACTCGGGTAATCGCCTCCCGTACATTGCTTGCCGTCAACCCACCGGCAAGAATTACGGGCTTGTGCAGATCCCGCGGCACCCGGTTCCAGTCGAACACGGTACCCGACCCGCCGTGTACGTGTGGATCATACGCATCAAGCAGTAAACCGGCCGCGTCGGCATAGGCTCGCTGCTGTGCATACAGATCGGCGTCGTCGGCCATCCGGATCGCCTTGATATAAGGCCGGCCAAACGCCGCATACGTGGCCGCCGGCTGATCACCGTAAAACTGCAGCATATCGATCCCGGCGAATTGTATAGCCTGGCGTATCTGATCGGCCAGTATATCCACAAATAGCCCCACCCGCGTCACAAAGGGTGGCAGCGCGCGAGCGATCGTACGCGCTTGCTCTAGACTCACGTGCCGCGGACTGACTTCATAGAAGACGAGTCCGATGGCGTCTGCCCCCAAGCTGGCCGCTGCCAGGGCGTCGTCCACGCGCGTAATGCCACAGATCTTGATGCGGGTTCTCATGTTAACGGCGGGTCATTGTTCGATCGTTCGACAAGCTCTTTGCAATTCAAGAGCTTATCAAAGCCCCGAGGCCGACGGAACTTCGGGCAATCCGTAATGCTGCGGGTATTCTATACCGACCAGATACAGGCCGTCGGGCGGCGCGGTGACGCCACCGGCAGTACGGTCGCGTGCCTGCAGCACCTCGCGCGCCCAGCCGTCGGCACGCTCAGCGGCACCGATACTCAGCAAGACCCCAGCGATGTTTCGCACCATATGGTGCAGGAAGGCATCGGCATAGGCATCGATCAGGACGAATTCACCGCGGCGCGATACCTTGAGTGCTCTCAACTCCCGCACGGGGTCCTTCGCCTGACATTGCACGGCACGAAAGGAACTGAAGTCATGGGTTCCGATGAGGTCATGCGCGCCGCGTTGCATGGCGGAAATGTCTAGCTTGCGATAGTCCCAGGCGACGCGTTGCCTAAGGTAAGTGGGCCGCACCGTTCGATTCAGAATCACGTATTGGTAATGGCGCCCACTCGCAGAGAAGCGGGCATGAAACGACGGGGCCACCTCGCCGACCCACAGCAACGCAACATCGTCTGGCAAGCTACTGTTAGCGCCGCGCAGCCATTCATAGCTCGTGCGCCTGACGTCCGTGTCAAAATGGAGAACTTGCCAGCTGGCATGCACGCCCGCATCCGTGCGTCCGGCAACGATCACGCGTACCGGCCTGTCGGCCACCCTGGACAGCGCGCTTTCAACCACGCCCTGTACGGTTCGCACGCCCTCTTGCAGCTGCCAGCCCGAAAAACCTGAACCATCGTACTCGACAATCGCAGCAATACGCATGGGATCTTCTATGTATGGTCGTTGTTTTCTTTCTCTCCCTTCTATAAGGGAGGACCAGGGATGGGTCAGGGGCCCCGGTATTGGCGATCTTTTGGCTCAGGCGCTAATTAGTACAGTTACCGCAAGGCCAAGAGCAATTATCCGCCCCTGTAGCTCCGTTGCTCAGATTTCTGAAATCTATATTCATTCAAGCGAGCGCCCACTGTGCAGCCTTACGCGCATGAATTTCAGTGGTATCGAACACCGGCACCGCCACCTCATGCGGCCTGACCAACATCGATATCTCCGTGCACCCGAGCACGATCGCTTGCGCACCCCCATTCACCAGCCTGTCGATAATGCGATGGTACTGCGCTCGGGAAGCATCGGTCACGATTCCAAGACATAGCTCGTCGTAGATGACGCGATGGATCGTTTCGCGCTCCTCGGCGTCCGGTACCAAAACGCGAAGAGCGTGCTCCTGCTCCAGGCGCTCGCGGTAAAATGCTTGTTCCATAGTGAATTTGGTGCCCAACAGGCCCACGCGCTCGAACCGACACGCCTTGATCTCCTCGGCCGTGGCATCGGCGATGTGTAGCAGGGGAATGCTGACAGCACGTTCGATCTGCGCGGCTACCTTATGCATGGTGTTGGTGCAAAGTACTAGTAGCTCCGCGCCAGCACTCTCGACGGCAATCGCAGCCGCCGACAGCATGCGCGACGCATCCTCCCACTGCCCGGCACGCTGGCATTGCTCGATATCGTGAAAATCGACACTGTAAAGCACAAGTTTCGCCGAGTGGAGCCCGCCGAGACGTTCGTTTACGACGCGATTGATGCTTTTGTAGTACGGGACGGTTGACTCCCAGCTCATACCACCGAGCAGCCCGATCGTCTTCATGGCGCTATTGGCAACAATGCGGTGATCGCCATCCTCTGGGAGTCGAGGCACGCCCCGTCAACGCTTGTGCTCATAGATGTGAACATCACGTTGCGGAAACGGTATTGTGATCTTCTCAGCGTCAAAGCGTTTCTTGATTCGCTCGTTGAGATCGAAGTACACCGGCCAGTAATCTGCGTTTTTCACCCAAGGGCGCACGACGAAATTGACACTGCTCTCGGCTAGTTCCATTACGCCGATAACAGGTGCTGGCTCCTTGAGGATACGATCGTCTTTAGCGAGAAGCTCCGTCAACACTCGCCGGGCCTTGTCGAGATCGACATCATAGCCCACACCCACCAGCAGATCGACGCGCCGCTCGGGCTTGGCCGAATAGTTTGTGATGGTATCGCCCATGAGCGCACCATTGGGAATAATGATCTTCTTGTTGTCGGGTGTCCTCAGGATGGTGGTGAAAATTTGCACTTCCTCCACCGTACCTGCAATGCCGGCACCTTCGATGTAATCACCGACTCGATACGGTTTGAAGAGTATGAGCAAAACGCCAGCCGCAAAATTTGCCAACGAGCCCTGCAAGGCAAGACCGATAGCCAGTCCAGCAGCACCGATGACGGCGATAAAGGACGTGGTCTGCACACCGAGTTGATTGATGGCGGCCAAGACCACAAAGGTTAGCAGCGCAAAGTAAGTTAAATTGCCGATAAACTTGGCCAACATTACATCGAGCTTGGCCTTATCCATGGCTCGACGTGCGAGACCCGTCACGATCTTGGCGAGCCATTTGCCGATAAAAAAAATGGCGATTGCCGCGACGATCCGCCAACCGAAGGTTGTTATCAGATCTTGGCTCGTTTGCAACAGGTCATTGCTAGTCACGATTGCGCTCCCTGGTGGTTTTGAATAAACGCCGATCTGGCTTGGCTCACTCGCCCGACGGCCAAAGACCGCAGTCAACGGCTGCTGACAGCAAGAACGATGGTATTATTGTTGATGCCGCTACCTATTCGGCGATGTCTACGCTTTCTACTTGTCGATATCCCTTGGGCAATAAGGCGCCGCGAAGGGCACGTTCACCGACATAATGATTCAAGTCTTCCACTGACAGCTTGAGCGGTCGCTTGCTGGTTTGCAGTATCAGACCTTTGTCCTCGCCAAATACGATCGTAGCGACTACGTACTCTTCGCGCTTGCTCAGCTTGGCCGAAGGAATATTGATGATCTTCACACCCTTACCCTTAGCCATGCGCGGCAATTCACCGATCATGAACGTCAATAATCTGCCCTCAGAAGTGATGCTGGCGACCCACTCTTCGTCGTAGCTCGCCACTCTCTGCGGCGGCAGCACCTTCGCCCCTTTCGGGACCTTCAGCACGGCCTTACCTGCTTTGTTCTTGGCATAAAGGTCGCCGAGCTTGGCGACGAAACCGTAACCGGCATCACTGGCGAGGAGATAAAGGTCTTCCGCTTGGCCCATCATGACACCGGCAAAGCTAGCACCTGACGGTGGATTGAAGTAACTACTGGCCGGGTCACCTTGCCCCCTGGCCGACGGCAGCTTGTGAGCCGCCAGCGAGTAGGTGCGCCCCGTTGAGTCGATAAAGGTGACGGTTTGATTGGTACGTCCGCGGGCAGCTTGCAAGTAGCTATCGCCGCTCTTGTAGCTAATTGCACGCGGATCAATGTCGTGGCCCCGGGCCGCACGCACCCAGCCGCGCTGAGACAACACTGCGGTTATTGGCTCTGTCGGTATGAGTGAGGCCTCGTCGATCGCCTTCGCTGCTTCGCGCTCTACGATCGATGACCGCCGCTCATCGCCGAACGTTTCAGCGTCTTTTATCAGCTCCTCACGCACCAACTTCTTCAAGCGCACGCTCGACTTGAGCGTCTTAGCAAGCAAGTCGCGCTCGGTCTGCAGCTCCTTCTGCTCTGTTCTGATCTTGATCTCCTCGAGGCGGGCGAGCTGGCGTAAACGCGTGTCGAGTATGGCATCGGCCTGTACTTCGCTTAGCTTGAAACGCTTCACCAACTTTGATTTGGGCTCGTCCTCCTTACGGATAATACGAATCACTTCGTCGATATTGAGAAATGCAATTAACAGCCCGTCGAGAATATGCAGCCGTGCCGCCACACGTTCGTAGCGGAACTGCAAGCGACGACGGACGGTCTTTATCCTGAACTCGAGCCAATCCTTGAGCAGGTCGCGTACGTTATAGACGCGCGGACGTCCATTGAGGCCGATAATATTTAGATTGACGCGATAGTTGCGTTCCAGATCGGTCGTGGCGAAAAGATGCGACATCAATGAGTTGACATCGACGCGATTGGATCGCGGTTCGATTACAAGGCGCGTGGGATTTTCGTGATCGGACTCATCTCGCAGATCCTCGATCATCGGCAACTTTTTCGCCTGCATTTGACCGGCAATCTGCTCCAACACACGACTGCCGGACACCTGATAGGGCAGCGCTGTGATGATGATGTCGCCATCCTCCCGTTCCCAGCGGGCACGCATTCTGATCGTTCCACTGCCGCTCTCGTAAATAGCGTTGATCTCAGACTGAGGCGTGACGATCTCGGCATCAGTCGGATAATCGGGACCGTGTATGTGCTCGCACAGCTGGCGCACGGTCGCACTTGGCTGCTCCAACAACCGCACACAAGCTGCGGCGACCTCGCGGATATTGTGTGGCGGTATGTCGGTCGCCATCCCCACGGCGATTCCAGTGGTGCCATTCAGCAGTACCTGCGGTAATCGCGCCGGCAGCCATTTAGGCTCCTCAAGGGTGCCATCGAAATTCGGTACCCAGTCGGTCGTGCCCTGATCGAGCTCAGACAGTAGTGTTTGACAAAAACGGGTGAGCCGCGCCTCCGTGTAGCGCATGGCCGCGAATGACTTCGGGTCATCCGCAGACCCCCAGTTGCCCTGGCCGTCGATCAATGGGTAACGATAGCTGAACGGCTGCGCCATTAAGACCATCGCCTCATAGCAAGCGCTGTCGCCGTGCGGGTGAAACTTGCCGAGCACATCGCCCACTGTGCGGGCGGATTTCTTGAATTTCGCGGCCGCGCTGAGACCGAGCTCCGACATGGCGTAGACGATACGCCGCTGTACGGGCTTCAGGCCGTCGGCGATGTGCGGTAACGCGCGATCCAGAATGACATACATCGAGTAGTCGAGGTACGCCTGTTGCGTAAAGGCAGCCAGCGGCAGGCGCTCGACATCCAGCACCCGCGGCTTGGTTCCGAACGGCAGTGATCGTTGGCGCTGAGGACGTGCTACCTTCTTCTTCGTACCCGATCGTGTACTTGCTTTTCTAGCCATACACACCTACATCGTCGTCGCCTTGTCACCCATCTTCTCAAGCCAGGCCCGACGGTCGGGGGCGCGCTTCTTGGCGAGCATCATGTCCATCACCTTGGCGGTGGAGTCACCGGGCTTGATAGTGAGCTGAACCAGACGCCGCGTGTTCGGGTCCATCGTCGTCTCCCGTAGCTGCATCGGGTTCATCTCGCCTAGACCCTTGAAACGTTGCACGTTCACCTTTCCGTGTATTTCTTCTGCAACGATGCGGTCAAGCACCCCCTGCTTTTCTTTTTCATCGAGCGCGTAATACACCGCCTTGCCCACGTCTATGCGGTAGAGCGGCGGCATCGCGACATAGACGTGGCCGGCTTGCACCAATGCCGGAAAATGCCGCAAGAATAATGCGCACAGCAGCGTCGCAATATGCGCGCCGTCCGAGTCTGCATCGGCCAGGATACAAACTTTGCCGTAACGCAGGCTGTCGAGCTTGCTCGAGCCAGGGTCGACGCCCAAGGCCATGGCAATGTCGTGCACCTCCTGCGAGCCGAGCACCTCGGCTGAGTCGACCTCCCAGGTATTCAATATCTTTCCCCGCAGCGGCATCACCGCCTGAAACCCCTTATCGCGCGCCTGCTTGGCTGAGCCACCGGCAGAATCACCTTCGACCAGAAACAGCTCAGTGCGGGAAACGTCCTGACCGGTACAGTCGGCGAGCTTGCCGGGAAGCGCCGGGCCGCCGCTAAGCTTCTTGCGTTCCACCCTCTTGCCCGCGCGCATGCGCGCCTGCGCATTATCGATGGCCAGCCCGGCGATGGCCTCGGCGAATTGGACGTGTTGATTCAACCAGAGGCTAAACGCATCCTTGGTGACGCCGGAGACAAAAACGGCGGCCTCCCGTGACGACAAGCGCTCCTTGCTCTGGCCGGCAAACTGAGGGTCCTTCATCTTGACCGACAGCACGTAACTGCAGGCACTCCATATATCCTCCGGTGCCAACTTGACGCCGCGCGGCAAGAGGTCGCGGAATTCGCAAAACTCGCGCAAGGCCTCGGTCAATCCGGTACGAAAGCCATTGACGTGGGTGCCGTCCTGCGGGGTCGGGATGAGATTGACATAGCTTTCCAGCACGGCTTCGCCACCGTCCGGTAACCACACGATCGCCCACTCAACCTGCTCGTCGTCACCGGCAAAGCGCCCGGTAAACGGTTCATCCGGCAGCAACTCAAAATCGCCGAGTTCATCGAGCAAGTAGTCTTGCAGCCCGGTCTCGTAGCGCCATTCCTCGTCATCGCTCTTATTGCCCTCGTGCTTGAAGATAACGTGCAGGCCCGGACACAGCACCGCTTTGGCCCGCAGCACGTGTTTGAGGCGAGGGATGTTGAACTTGATGGTGTCTAAGAATTGCGGATCGGGCCAAAAGCGCACCAGTGAACCGGTGGTCCGCTTACCCACCTTGCCGACGACCCTGAGCTCGGACGTTTTGCGTCCGCCGGCAAATGCCATTTTGTGCTCTTTCCCGTCCCGGCGTACGAATACTTCCAGCTTCTTCGACAGAGCATTTACCACAGACACCCCTACGCCGTGCAAGCCGCCGGAAAAGGTGTAATTCTTGTTCGAGAACTTGCCGCCTGCGTGCAGTCGGGTCATGATGACCTCAACCCCCGATACCTTCTCACCCTTGTGCTTATCGACCGGGATTCCGCGTCCGTCGTCTTCAACCGACAGTGATCCGTCAGCGTGCAAAATCACGGCGATGCGCGACGCATACCCTGCGATCGCCTCATCGACACTGTTGTCGATCACTTCATGGGCGAGGTGATTGGGCCGCTCGGTTTGCGTGTACATGCCGGGGCGCCGGCGCACTGGTTCGAGCCCCGTGAGCACCTCGATGGCCGAGGAGTCGTAGCTGCTCTTGATCGTGCTTTGCCTGGTAGCCGCTCGCACGCGCTGCGCTTTGGCCGACGTCATGCCTTAGGCTTTTCCATCGGGGTCT
>CAYGAS010000109.1:0-7179 GCA_964347935.1 uncultured Nitrospiraceae bacterium
TTGTACGTGGTGTCAATGCTTGCATCGAAAATAATATACCGCTGGTATGTTTCACGGCCAGCGGCGGCGCGCGCATGCAAGAAGCGTTGTTCTCGCTGATGCAGATGGCGAAGACGAGCGCTGCGCTTACGCGTCTCGGCGATCGCGGCATTCCCTTCATCTCCGTGCTTACCGATCCGACCATGGGAGGGGTATCGGCGAGTTTTGCGATGTTGGGCGATGTGATCGCAGCCGAGCCCAAGGCGTTGATTGGATTCGCCGGGCCGCGCGTCATCGAGCAGACGGTGCGTGAAACTTTGCCGGAAGGATTCCAGCGCTCGGAGTTCCTGCTCAAGCATGGCGCGATTGACATGATCATTGACCGTCGCGAAATGCGTGAACGCATTGCTGCCTTGCTTTCGCTGCTCACCAGCAAGGCCTTGGCACACACCAAAACGCGTGCGGGCGTGCCAGGCAGCGTTGTGGCGCCGCCATTAAGCAACTGAGCGCAAAGACCCTGGACCAATGGCTGGCGTGGATAGAAAGCCTGTACCCGCGCAAGATGGAGCTTGGTCTGGATCGGGTAAGCATCGTTGCTGACCGCCTGCAGCCTGACAATCAAAATTCCTGCACGATCTCCGTGGCCGGCACCAACGGCAAGGGGTCGACGGTTGCGATGCTGGAAGCGATTCTGCATGCAGCAGGCTACAAGGTCGGCGCCTATACCTCGCCGCATATGCATCGCTACAACGAGCGTATACGCATCGCCAGGAAGGCTGTCAGCGACGCGCAGCTTTGCACAGCCTTCGAGCGCGTCGAGCACACCCGATGCGACACCCCTCTGACTTACTTCGAGTTCGGCACGCTCGCTGCGCTGCAGTTATTTCGACAAGAACAGATCGACATCGCGATACTGGAGGTGGGACTGGGCGGTCGGCTGGACGCAGTCAACGTTCTAGATGCCGACGCCGCGATCGTGACGTCTGTAGGGACTGACCACCAACATTGGCTCGGCGAGAGCCGCGAGCAGATCGGGCGCGAGAAAGCTGGCATTTTCCGCCGAGGACGTCCGGCGATCTGCGCAGACCCGGATCCCCCCGCCAGTATTGCCGCCGTCGCCGAAGAAGTCGGCGCGCGATTCCTGCAAATTGGTCGCGATTTCTCGTTCCAGCGCGACAACAGCAGTTGGTGTTGGCACACGGACAGACAAGTTCGAGCCGGGCTGCCCTATCCGGCGCTGCGCGGAGATCACCAGTTACTCAATGCAGCCGCCGCGCTGATGGCATTGGACACGTTGAGCGCACGTGCACCGGTGAACCAGGCAGATGTGCGCAGCGGCCTGCTGGCGGCCGTTATCCCCGGTCGCTTTCAGACGCTTTCCGGCTTGCCCGTGCGCGTACTCGACGTCGCGCACAATGTCGAGGCGGTCATACAGCTATGCGCAACCCTAAAGGCGCAGCCCGTTTTGGGCAAGACGGCCGCCGTGCTAGGAATGCTCAGGGACAAGCCGATCGATCGGGTCGTCGCCCAAATGGCGCCAATCATCGACCAGTGGTACTTGGCCACGCTGTCAGTGGACCGAGGCGCCACCGCCGAGAAGCTAGGTGAAGCCCTGCAGCTTGCGGGCATCCATGCACCGGCGTCGCTGCATGCCGACCCTGTCAGCGCCTACCGTGCCGCTTGCACCAACGCGCGCCCGCATGACCGCGTTGTCGTTTTCGGGTCTTTTTATACCGTCAGTGATATACTCAGCGCCGTAACTTGAAGGCTTGGGGTATGACACGCGCAAGCAATAGAGAAAGCAATTACAGCCCGAAGCATCGCATCGTCGGCGCTATTATCCTGGTCTCGCTGGCAGTAATCTTCCTGCCCATGATCCTCAACCCCGATCAGCCACCCCCGGCGCCCAAGCAGACCCTAAACGTCATCCCGAAACCCGAAACCCAGGTGTTTCGCATGCCGGCAGCGTCCTTGGGTCAGGTCAAGTCACCCGAGTCATCGCAAGAGACGACGGCGAGCGGCGCCGAAACTAAGCGCAGCAAGGAAGGCAGTGTCCCAGTAGAGCCATCAACATCGGTGGCGAAAGCGACAAGCAATAATGACGACAGTGGCCGTACTCGCAAATATCGCGATATGCAGGCGGCGAATGCGACGCTAACGGACAAGGCGGCTCAACGGGAGACGCGAACCACCACAAGCCTCAACAACGCTGCGGCGACAAAAAATGCCGACGGTTGGATTGTGCAGGTTGGTGCTTTTTCGGATGGCGAAAAAGTTAAGCGCTTGCAGGACCGGCTGCGGCAAAGCGGGTTCTTGGTCAACTTGCAGAACGTGGACCTAAACGGGCGTAAGATGGTGCGCGTACGCGTCGGACCGTATCGGCAAAAGCACGTCGCCATGGACGCGCGTTCCAAGATCGAAAAGGAAATAGGGCTGGAAGGCGTCGTGCTTGCCTATCCCTAGGCCGCACCGTGTCCTGGTTCAGGGAACGGTGACGTTGTCGCTTAGCGCGCGCTTCTCAACCCCGCTCTGAGATCTCATGAACGTTTTTGATTTCGCGCTGCTGGGTGTACTTGCGCTTTTCGCGGCGATCGGTGTGTTTCGAGGATTCGTGCGATCGGCATTTTTTCTTGCCAATTGGGTGGTCGCTGGGGCGGCCGCTTGGTGGCTCTCTGCGCCGGTGGCAGCAGCGCTCGAGAAGAGTCTCGAACAACCGGTGGCGCGCATGCTTGTGGCGTTTTTGTTGCTGTTTGTGACGGTTTTTGTAGCCGGCATCGCGTTGAGCCGAACGCTGCATAAGATGGTGGAGGCGACACCTGTTCTCAAGGGGTCGAACCGTCTACTCGGCGGGCTTGTCGGTGCCGCCATCGGTGTTGTGGTGCTCGTTTTCGTGTTCATGATGGCAGGGTTGACGACATTGCCCAAGAATGGCTGGTGGCGTTATTCCCTCCTTGCACCGTACTTCGAGTCGCTGGCGATGTTTGCACGCGACCTGCTGCCGACGGATATTGCCCGTCACATCCGCTATAGCTAGACTAGGTTTTTAGCCACCGGAAGCTTTTCCGCATGTGTGGAATAATCGGTATTCTCGCCAAAGGCCAGGTCAATCAGGCGATTTACGATGGCCTGACCGTGCTACAGCATCGCGGCCAGGATGCGGCGGGCATCATCACCAGCGACGGGCACCGAGTTTTTCTGCGCAAGGACAACGGGCTGGTGCGTGATGTGTTCCATGAGCGGCACATGATCGGGCTCAATGGTCACATGGGTATCGGGCATGTACGCTATCCCACGGCAGGTTGTGAATCCCCTGCCGAGGCGCAACCCTTTTACGTCAACTCCCCGCACGGTCTTGCGCTCGCGCACAACGGTAATCTGACAAACGCGGGCAAGCTGAAAGAAGAGCTGTTTCGTGAAGACTTGCGGCACATCAATACGGAGTCAGACTCAGAGATACTTCTAAACGTGCTGGCGCACGAACTCGAGGCAGCCGGCGGGCTGCGATTGTCGGCCGATGACATCTTTCGTGCCGTCTCGGCCGTGCACCGGCGCTGCCGCGGGGCTTATGCCGTGGTGGCGATGATCGTTGGTTTTGGCATCCTGGCATTTCGCGATCCCTTTGGTATACGCCCGCTCGTTTACGGCAGGCGCGAAACCGATCAAGGTGCGGAGCACATGGTGGCATCGGAGAGCGTGGCGCTGGACATGTTGGGTTATGAGCTCGTGCGGGATGTTGCGCCCGGGGAGGCGATTTTCATCGACCTTGACGGCGACGTGCACACACGCGTCTGCGCTGTCGAGACCTTACAGTCGCCCTGCTTGTTCGAGTATGTGTACCTGGCACGGCCCGACTCCATGCTTGACGGCATCGCCGTGCACAAGACGCGCCTGCGCATGGGCGAGCGCCTGGCGCACAAGCTGCAGCGGGAATGGTCCGATGTGGACATCGATGTCGTTATTCCTATCCCCGATACCAGTCGCCAGGTGGCTTTGCAGATGGCCTATGAGCTTGATCTCAAGTACCGCGAGGGTTTCATCAAGAATCGCTATATAGGCCGAACCTTCATCATGCCCGGCCAGGCGGAACGACGGCGCTCGGTGCGCCAGAAGCTCAACGCCATTGATCTGGAATTCCGCGGCAAGAATGTATTGCTGGTGGATGATTCCATCGTGCGCGGCACCACATCGGAACAAATCATCCAGATGGCGCGTGAAGCGGGTGCACGCAAGGTGTATTTTGCCTCGGCAGCACCACCGATTCGTTATCCCAATGTTTACGGCATCGATATGCCATCGGTCAGCGAACTCGTTGCCAGCAACAAGGATGTCGACGAGATTACGACGCAAATTGGCGCAGATCGCCTCATTTATCAGGATCTGGCGGACCTGGTTGATGCCGCGCGCGAGGGCAATCCTAAAATCAAGCGCTTCGAAGCATCGGTCTTTGACGGCGATTACGTCACCGGCGATGTCAATCAGGATTATCTCGAGAGCATCGAGCGGTTGCGTTCTGACGGCGCCAAGGAAGAGCGTAAGGGCACAGCCAACGACCTCGCTTCCACAGAAATCACCTACTCTGTCTAAATCGTTGTACCGCTGCCGGTAGCCCGTGACGCAAGACGACAAAGACCGGAACGAACCCGGTTTCAGCACACGGGCGATTCGGCTGGGACACCGGCGCGGCTCCGAGGGCGAACAGTCAGAGCCGATCTACGCCACCTCGAGTTTCGTGTTCGATAGCGCTGCGCAAGCGGCGGCGCGGTTTTCCGGCGAGGAGGTCGGCAACGTCTACTCGCGCTATACCAACCCCACTGTCAGAATATTCGAGGAGCGGCTGGCGGCCCTGGAGGAAGGGGAACGTTGCGTGGGTACCGCTTCGGGTATGTCGGCGATCCTAGCTACATTCATGTCCTTGCTCAAGGGCGGTGATCATATAGTGGCGTCGCGCTCGCTTTTTGGCGCGACGATCGTGCTGCTTGAAACGATACTGGCGCGGTTTGGTGTGAGCACGACATTCGTTCCGTTGACTGACATGGAGGCGTGGAAGCAGGCGATACGTCCGAACAGTCGTATGCTGTTTCTGGAGACGCCCTCCAACCCGGTAACCGAAATTGCCGACATCGGCGCCTTGGCCAAGCTGGCGCACAATCACGAAGCCCTGCTCGTTGTCGATAATTGTTTTTGTACGCCTGCGCTTCAGCAGCCGCTTAATCTAGGCGCAGATATCGTCGTGCATTCGGCTACCAAATATCTGGACGGCCAGGGCCGCTGCATAGGCGGCGCCGTCATCGGCAGCGAGGCGCTGGTCGGCAAGGAGGTTTTCGCATTCATGCGCACAGCGGGACCGACGATGAGCCCGTTCAACGCCTGGGTATTCTTGAAGGGGCTTGAAACACTGGCGTTGCGCATGCGCGCGCATAGCGAAAATGCCGCCGCATTGGCTGCGTGGATCGAGAGCCAACCCAGGGTGAATCGCGTGTACTACCCCGGACTGCCGTCTCATCCGCAGCACGCTCTGGCGAAGCGCCAGCAACGTGCCGCCGGTGGTTTGCTTGCCTTCGAGATTGATGGTGGCCGCGAGGACGCCTGGCGTTTTATCGACGCAACGGTGATGGTATCGCGAACTGCTAACCTGGGCGATACGAAAACACTGATTACACACCCGGCAAGCACGACGCATTACCGCATGTCCCCGGAAGCGCGCGCCGATGCTGGCATCACGGAAGGCTTGGTACGCATTGCCGCGGGGCTCGAAGATATCAAAGACATAAAACGCGATCTGCAGCGCGGCTTTGATGCCATCCGCTGAGACTCACCGCAAGAATCTGCTGGCCATTTTCCACGCGGCACTGGCGCGCGTGGCGGGTCGCGCCTGCGTGCGCCGCTATCTCGAACAACATCCTCAATCGCCCCCGGTGTACTTGATCGCCATCGGCAAGCCAGCGGCGGCGATGGCGCAGGGTGCGGCCGATGCGCTCGGATCAGGCATCGTCGACGGAATTGTGATCACCAAGCACGGTCACTCCGAGCCATTACCCTGGCCGTGTTTGACCGCGGGGCACCCTTTTCCCGACGATGCCAGCTTGCAGGCCGGCGCGGCACTGCTTCGCTTTACTGCCAGCATACCGCTGAATGCGCAGGTACTCGTGTTGTTGTCGGGCGGTGCGTCGGCGTTGGTGGAGCAATTGCCCACCGGCGTTTCGCTGGCCGAGTTGCGCGCGCTCAACGACTGGCTGCTGAGCGCGGGTCTCGATATCCATGCCTGCAACTACGCGCGCAAACGGGTCTCGTTGATCAAGGGGGGACGCTTGGCTCAGCGTCTGGCGCCGCGACCTGTGCTGTGCCTCATCATCTCCGATGTCCCCGGCAACGACCCCGCCACGGTCGGTTCCGGGCCGCTGATCGCTGATGACAGTGCCGGCCACGAGCCGGCGGTGTTGGCCGCGGCACCCGATTTCGTACGTGCGCTCCTGGCCCAGTCGCCGCCGTTGCCGCCGGCGGGAGATGCGAGCTTCCAGCATATCGATACCGTCATCGTGGCCGCGCTGGACGACGCGAAGCGCGCGGCAGCTCAGGCCGCAGAAAGGCAAGGTTATGCCGCGGTCATCGAGCCCGAATTTGTTAGCGGTGACGCACTCGCCGCAGGTAGAAGGCTGGCGCAAACTCTGCTCGCGGCCGAATTCGGTACGGTCCACGTCTGGGGAGGCGAGACGCAAGTGATACTCCCGGAGCATCCGGGCCGCGGCGGTCGCAGCCAAAGTCTGGCGCTGGCCGCCGCCTTGGCATTGCGCGATCAGGGAAACGTACTTTTTCTAGCAGCGGGCACCGACGGCACCGACGGTCCGGGCGAGGACGCCGGCGCGCTGGTCGACGGCGCGACCGTCAGACGCGGTCAGGACGCGGGTTTGGACGCCGAGCAGGCACTGGCGCTTGCCGATGCCGGTACCTTCCTCGAGGCCAGCGGCGACCTGCTGCGCACTGGCCCCACAGGCACCAATGTCATGGACCTCATGCTCGGCCTCAGGTATTAGCACGCGCGCAGCCGACACTGTTGTACCGTTCCGCCCACGGCGCGGCGGCTGACGGAGATGAGCTAGTGCGCGCCCCGGGTGCGGTTGGCCTGGTTTTCGGCTGGCACCAGCGCAAGCGTCTGCAGCGCCCACGCGTTTTGCGCACAACATAACACGCTTCCCTGCTCGT
>CAYGAS010000110.1:0-17716 GCA_964347935.1 uncultured Nitrospiraceae bacterium
CTAGCGCATAATGGCGTTGCGTCTGCGGATCTTGCCACCGCTTGGCAATCTCGATGCCCTCCAGAACCTCGTCAGCCGTGGTCACAACTGTTCTAATCGCCTGCGCGCGTTGCTCGCGCTGCAGTTTCTTGTCCTTAACGACCCTTGTGACGGCTTCGGTATCAACGGTTTCGTCCCTAATAGCGACGCGGAAGATCTTGGCCAGCTCGGCGCGTGCGCGATCGGCCGCGACCTGCTCGCTGTCTCCCTGACCGCGTCCCATCAGATAGCGGCTGGGTGGATAGCTGACGCTTTCCCCGCTTACCCAGTCCGGTCGTGTCGTCTGGCGTGTGCAGCCGGCGCAAAAGAGCACGAGGCTCAAGCCGAGGATCCACAGCGTTTTCATCGACCACTCTCGAAGAGTAGGTGCCTGGGTACCACCCAGTGGTGCGATAAAAAAGTCATCTGTTGTGCATGAATGGTGACATCGTGAAACCGGTGCTCCACGAGCACGACGTTAGATCGATCCAATACTTCGAGCCTCACGGTGTACTCCCCGGGGGCCAGCGAGACGCGTCCCATATAGATATCATAGGGAAGCGTTATCCAGCTTCGGGTGTCCGCGTGCTCCATGGCGATTCCCCCGAGCTCGGCTAGCAGACCGAGTAGCCATTGATCGTCGCGGCGCAGGCCCTCGACGACGGCCGCCCGGATTCCCGCGCGCGCCAGTGCGCGCGCCTGTATGGCGGGCAGTTTCACCTCAAGATTACGAATGGCCATCGCATTGACATCCTCGACGAGATCGAGGGGAATGACGCGTTCGCCCACTTTCATGCGCGCACCTTTGGCCAGCGGCGAGCGTGATTGATAGTAGGGCAGAGCGACCTTCACGAAGGTGTGCGTGCCCGGGGCGGGCAAGATCACGGCCTCCTCGCGTTTGACCGGCGCCAGACCGTTGTGAAGCAGCACAACCAACTGCCCTGGCGCGGGTGAACTGGCCGGTTCCGACACGTACCCGAACCCGAACTCGTCCTGGTACCGTCGATACTCCTGATCGAGCCCCAAACGTTGGGTCAATCTCAACAGATCTTTCTGCAACGTGCCCGGCATGCGCATGTCATAGACCTGCCGGTACTCGCGGTAGGCCTCGTAGGCCTTGCGGTATGCGATCATGGCATCGCTCCACTCGGCGTGCTGCTCGTAGATAAGCCCAGCGAGATAGCGCGCAAACGCATCCTCAGTATACTTTTTCTTGGCAATACGCTTGCTGAACTGACGCAACTTGAGATCGATCTGCAGCGCCTCGACGCGAGCCGAATCGTATTGCCGCATTTCAAGAAAGTTGAGCGCCATGTACACATGCAGCAATACCTGCTCGAACTCTTCGCCGGCGTAGCTACGGGTCCGGTCGTTAATGATCACCGAACCTGTCTGCTCGCTCACGCTGACGCCATAAAGCTCGTTGATGCGCCGCTCTGCCTTGGTGAAGGCAGCGTTGCTGGCAGCGAAGTCGCCTCGTATGCGCAGCAACATCGCACGGTTAAGCAAGTACAGAACCTTGTCGCGGCGTGACCAGCTCTTGCTCTGGCGCTCGAGCGACTCCAGCGCCTGTGCGGGCTCATCTGCCGCTAAGCGGCGTTCAACATCGTGCAGACTGTGGTCGCGGGTAGCACAGCCTTGCAGCGCGAGCACGAGCGCTGTGGCTGCCAGCAGTCGTCCTGACCCTGCTGCAACCGCCAGCCTGCACGTCAGCCACCTAGAGCGACCCAAGCACAACAAATACACGACACGCGTCGAAGTGAATGGCTAATATCTGAGTTGGCTGCGCTTGACGAGCTTTTTGATCTTTTTCTGCCCGATCCACACCTTCTCATTGTCGGCCAAATTGATCAGCGTCATGTCGATCTGGTAGTACCTGACCTGGGTTGCGCCCTCGACGTCGATGATCGTATTGATCGTGCCCTGCAACATGAAGTCGGCGCCCAGTTCCTGGCCCATGGGTTTTCGTGTCGCCTCAGCCGCATGCAGGTCCTGATCCCGCCGTTCCTCGCGCACTGAGCCACGCTCGACACTGGAGGCAACGAATCGCACCTTCCCACTATTGATCATGGCGCGCTCAATATCGGCCACGAACGTATGCATATTGATATGTTCGTGACTGAGATTGCGCATATCGCCGACAATGACCGCGGGCTCCTGCCGATGCCTGCGCATGTACTCGCGTAACCACGTCCGCGCCAGCGCATCCTTGATCATCTCTTCCGACACCAGCCGCGAGTCGGTGTCATTCCAGGCACCGCTCAGATCCTTCACTTCTTCCGCATCCATGCGCTTGACGGACGTGCCACAGCCTGCGGCAGCGAGCGCGAGGGCAAAGACGAACAACGCGCAGAGCCGACGAATATTGGTGGCCATCACTTCTGCTCCATTTTGTCGAACGTCTTATCGGCATTGCGTTCGAAGTAGTTACGGAAGTCGGCATTCATATCACGATAAGTGTTCATCGTCTGCTTGACATATTTCATGTCGAGCTCCGCCAGCGAATAGATCGTGTTGGTCTTCTTGTGACGCCAGCGACCGATGATCTTGGCGCCGGCGAGATTAGTTTCACTCACATTCTTGATCTGCCGCGAGATCTGCTCTCGGCTTTCACGCTGATTTTCGGCCCGGTTTGCGGTGACGTAATCGTTTTCAATCACGTCCATATACGAAGAGAGAATGCGGGCGATTTCCGCGCGCGCGCGATTATCGGCCGTCGTCTGCTGCAATGACATATTGCCGAGGTCTTCGGCCATACCGACGCCATGAAAGAGACGGCCGTCTTTGTCCTTGAGGACTTGTGTTCCCTTGTTGACCCAGCTCGGCGCACCTTTGATATGCAGGTCGCTCTTCACCGTCGTTTTACCGCCGCATGCGCCGAGCGCAATCACCGTCGCGAGCAATACCGCCAGTTGTGTCGCTAGCTTTAACGTCTTCATCACTACCTCCGCTCGTACCAAACGACTTACATATTCTACTGCGCGCCACGCCCCGCTCGGTACTTAGGGATCGCTCACACGAGAGCCTGAGTGAGCACCGATTCCCGGCGCTAATCCGGTCGCCACAGCCGTTCCCGGTAGTACTGGAGCTCCTCGATGGACTCGCGCACGTCGTCGAGCGCTTGGTGGGTATTTCGCTTTACCAGCCCCGCATACACGTCGGGCCGCCACCGGCGAGCCAGCTCCTTCAGCGTGCTCACATCCAGGTTGCGATAGTGAAACCAAGCCTCGAGGATAGGCATCCAACGGGCCAGGAAACGGCGGTCCTGGCAGATGCTGTTCCCGCACATCGGCGACTTACCCTGGGGCACGTATCGCTGCAGGAAATCCAGGGTTTGGCGCTCAACGTCTGCCTCGCTCAACGTGGATGCCCGTACACGTTCGATCAGGCCCGTCTCCCTGTGGGTGCGCTGGTTCCACGCATCCATCCCGTCCAGCACGGAGTCGGGCTGGTGCACGACCAACACGGGCCCTTCGGCGACGATATTGAGCTTGGCATCCGTGACGATTGTCGCCACCTCAAGGATTCGGTCGTTGACGGTGTCCAACCCTGACATCTCCAGGTCAATCCATGCCAGGGCATTCGGATCCTGGACGGCAGGGGGTACTTGCGCCATACACACTCTCCCGCTTTAATTGCGCCCGTTGGAGCTTCGTCGGGACGATAACAGTACCGGCGCTGAAGGAACAAGCCTGGGCGGTGAACCTGCACGCTGTGGCCACCGCCAGAGCGCACCGTGTCCCGAGCCCAACGCCCTCAAGCCAAACATAGCACCTGCGCCCGGGCATGGGGCGCGAAACGCTCGCGAGGCGACGTCCGTCATCGCCGCAACGGAGGAGGACAAAATGAGCGATCTCACGCAAATGCGTTGCAAACCGTGCGAAGGCGGTACCCGGCCGCTGAGCGCAACAGAAGGCGAAAAACTGCTGCGACAAACGCCTGGATGGGGATTGAACGACAGTGGTGACGAGATTTCCCGCACGTATGAATTCAAGAACTACTATCAGACTATCGCCTTCGTGAACGCGGTCGCCTGGATCGCGCATCGTGAGGACCACCATCCCGATCTCGAAGTCAGCTACAAGCGTTGTCACGTGCGCTACAGCACGCACGCGATCGGCGGCCTATCGGAGAACGATTTCATCTGTGCGGCCAAGATCAATGCGCTGTTAGAAGGCTAGGCCCGCGCGGAACGAGCGGCCTGGCCGCGCGCGCAGGGTGTCTGTCGACACCCGCATTTGGGGCGGCTGTGTTTAAGTAGTTAGAACGCCGGCCCAAATTGCGGTCACTTAAGAATCGTCTCAATCGGGTAGTCGGGATATCGCTGCTTGAACGCCGCCAAGCTCGCTTCGGCCTCGTTCAGCTTGCCTTGCTCGCGCAATTCAGCGATATGCCGGAGCCAGGCTTCGGGCGAAAGCGTCTCGGCGGCTGACTTGGCGCCGGGCATGGTCCGATCGGCCCGGCCCGCCTTCTTGGGCGCCTCGAGCCGCTCCTGCTGGAGCTCCTGTTCCTCTAGTCGGCTTGGGTGTGCACTTGGCAGGGGGGCGGCAGCGGGTGCCGTCGAGGCGGGGCCCGCCGCTTCTTGTGGCGCAACAGCTCCTTCCCTCGCGGCCGACGGCTCTCGTGCTGGCATCTGGCGCAGCGTTTTTCCCGCATCCTGGGGCGGTGCGTCGCGCAGGAGCCGGTCGACCTCGCCGTTTTGTGTGGCCGGCGTCTTCTTTTCCGTCGTCGACGGCAGCGGCTCGGGAGCGAATGGCGTCCCGCCGTGCTCGTACATGAATGTTATGAGGCCCACAGCGAGAATTAGCACCGCCGCGACTGAGGCGGGAACAAACCAACTGCGGGCAAACGGCCCGTGTCTGCGCCGCGGCCGCTGAACGGCCTCCTTGCGCGCCCGGGCAAGAATCGTCGCATCCAACTCCGGCGGGGGTTGTTCGGTGGCCGCGTCTTTGTAGAGTTTGGACAGTCCCGAACCGCCCTGCAGATAACGGTTGAAACCGCGCTCACGATCGGATGACCCAGGATTACTCATCGTCGATTCGCTCCCTGTCCCGCAGGCCCCGGCGCAGCTTGGCCACTGCGTAGCGCAAGCGGCTCTTGGCGGTTTCCGCGTTCACCCCCGTTATCTCGGCGATTTCATCGACCGAGAAACCGCCTTCTTCGCGCAGCAGAAAGGTCTCGCGCTGCACCGGTGGCAGTTGTGCAATCAGTTCGAGCAATTGCTCCCCCAAACGCTGAAGATGTAAGCGGTCCTCGATCGAGTTGATATTCACATCCGCCACCTCGGCAAGGTCGGCACCCCCTTCGTCATCGACGGGGTTGGCGGCGTGGTCCACCGGATTGCGACGGCGACGCCGATAGTGGTCGATCACGCGGTTGTGTGCCAAGTGAAACAAATACGTGCTGAACTTTGCCCGAACTTCGTAACGGCTGCGCGCGCGAATGAGGTTGGTCCACACGTCCTGGAGCAACTCTTGCGCATCGTCGACATTGCCACACTGCCGCAGTAAATACCGATACAGGCGCCCGCTATATCGCCGATAGACAATTTCGAAGGCTGCTAGATCGCCGGCGCCATAGGCCAGCATGAGTTCTTCATCGCTTTGCCCGTCGATCATCGCCTTAAACGTGAATCAGGGCCTCAGGGGTCATGACCTGGCTAGTCAGCGTTCGCCCGCGCCCACATCCACCGAGGCACCGGTATCACAAATTATCGCTTCCGCCGTTCGCGGTGCGCAGCCAACGCCAGCGATTGAGACTGCCATAAATGACAAACCCGCTCACGACTGCCACGCCGACGCCGCCGAGCGTGCCGATAAGCTGGGCCATAAAGGATATGCCGCCCAGCCCGCCGAGCGCCGGCTGCGCAAAGATGCCGCTGGCAATCCCGCCCCAGGTGCCGGCAACGGCGTGAAGGGGCCAGGCACCGACGACATCGTCGACACGCCAGTAGCTTTCGCAAAGACGCCTGCCCAGCACGAACAATGCCCCCGCCACGGCGCCAATGAACCAGGCGGCACCCGCATGCACCAAATCCGCCGCGACCGAGACCGCAATCAATCCTGCCAGCGCCCCACCGTGCGCCAGACGTGTGTCCTGCTTTCCCGTCGCCAGAACGCCTAGGACACCACCGACGAGGGCCGCCAAGCCGTTGACAGCCACCACGCCGGGCGGGACCTGCCAGCGCCCGCTGTTGAGCAGCAGCACAGCCAGCCAGGCCATCATCAGCACCCAGGTGCCGAGACTTAACACGGGCACGCTGGATGGCGGCAGTGCGTGCGCCTCGCCATGCACTCCAAAGCGCCCGGCGCGCGGGCCCGCGAGCATGGCGGCCACGAGCGCCAGCCAACCGGCCACGACGTGCACCAGCACGCCGCCGGAAAAATCGTGAAACTCCGCGCCGAAACTGGATCCGAGCAGGTGCTGGGCATAGAGCTGACGCGCCCAAACGAGACGTTCAAGAAAGGGATAAACCAGTCCGGCCACCGCGGCGGCGGCGAGCAGCTGCGGCCATAGACGCACGCGTTCGGCCACAGCGCCTGCTACGATCGCCGGTACCGCCGTGACCAGCGTGAGCATGAGCAGAAAGTCAGTGACGCTGTGACGGCCTCCCGCCGCCGGCACCAATACCGGCGCCCTGACATTGAAGCCATAACCGACGTAGTAACCCAGGGCAGCGTAGGCCATGCTGGAGACCGCGAACAACGCCAGCACATTCAGCATCGCCGGCGCGCGGCTGTCGCTGCGCACGCTGCCGGATTCGCGCAGCGCATACCCGACGTGGGTCAGCAACAGAGCCAGCGTCGCCGCAACCAGGAGCGCGAGCTCGTTACCGATCTTCATCCACCTCCCTCCCGCGCGTTGCCACTGCTCACGTCAGATCCGCCCAAAGGCCGCACGGTGGTGCGTGATAGCGATCACGTCTCGCGACGGCCGCTGAAGGCGCGCGCCAGCGTGCCCTGATCCACGTACTCGAGCTCGCCGCCAACCGGCACGCCGTAGGCGATGCGCGTCGTGCGGATGCGGTGTGCTCGCGCCAGCTCGCTAAGGTAGTGCGCAGTGGCCTCGCCCTCAACCGTCAGATTGGTCGCAAGGATAACTTCTTTGATGGTGCCCTCAGCGAACAGCGCCTCCACCCGCGGCATACCCAGCTCCTCCGGACCGATACCGTCGAGCGGAGAAAGATGGCCCATCAAGACAAAATACAGGCCTTGGTAGACGCCGGCTTGCTCCAGTGCCAGCAAATCCGCCGGCGATTCGACGATGCACAGTTGCGAGTGCTCACGCCGCGGCGAGGCACAGAGCGCACACACGGACTCTTCGCTGAGATTGTTGCAGCGCTCGCAGTGGGTGATCTTTTCGAGCGCCCGGCTCAGTGCATCGACGATCTGTCGCCCGCCCTCGCGGTCGCGTTCAAGCAGATGGAGCGCCATGCGCTGTGCGCCCTTCGGCCCGACCCCGGGGAGGCGACGAAGCGCCTGCTTGAGCGCTTCCAATGCCGGCGTAATTCCGGCCCGATCGCGCGCATCCGCCATGAACCGGCTCAGAGCGGCAGATTGAGGCCCGGAATGTTCAAGCCGCTGGCCAATCCGGAAAGCTTTTCCTGACTCGCCTTCTCGGCCTTGCGCACGGCATCGTTCACGGCCGCCGCCACCAGATCTTCCAGCACTTCCTTATCATCCTGCAGCAGCGTCGCGTCGATCTGCACGCGCTTGACGTCATGCCGACACGTCATGGTCACGCTCACCATGCCGCCGCCGGCCGTCCCGGTCACCTCGACCTTGGCCAACTCTTCCTGGGCGCGACGCAGGTTCTCCTGCATCGCCTGCGCCTGCTTCATAAGATTACCCAATCCGCCTTTCATCGCTCGCTCCTGCTGCTCACACCTTTGACCGAACGGAGTCCGGGTTGACCCGCGCATTAAAGCGCTCTTGCAGTGCTTTGACGTTCGGGTCCTCGTAGATCGCCTTCATGGCGGCTTGCTTCTGCGCATCCTGCAAGCGCAGCTTCTGTTGCGCCGGCGTCTCGGTTGCCGGCTTACCGACACGAATCGTTAAACGTAACGGCATGCCGTAAAAACCTTCCAACGCGCTCCGCAAGGCCCCTTCGCGTTCCTTGCTGTGGAGGTGGGCGAAATTCTGGTCGAGAACCAGCGTCACGTCTCCGTTCTGGTACGACTCCAGTGCGCTGTTGCCCGCCAGTTCGCCGGCAAGCCCGCTCAACTTCAGCTGCGCGACAACGTCTTTCCAACTGTCCGCAGAGGGGACTGTGCTCGCCTTCGTCGCGAGCGTCGTTGGCGGCTGCGCCGTTACGGCCACACCGCCTGCGATATTGTTGTCCGTCTGCACCGGCGCCACCGGTCGAAACACGAGCATGCGCAACAAAATCATTTCCAGACCGCTGCGCGGGTCAGGCGCGAGCGCCAGGTCGCGCCGTCCGCTCAATCCGATTTGGTAATACAGCTGCACATCCTCGGGTGTCATCGAGTTCGCATGTTTCAACAACAGCTCGGCATCGCCGTCGCGATCATCCAACAGGGCCGGCTCAGCCTGCGCCAATGAGATCCGATGCAGGCTCAAAAGCAGCTCGCTCAACACCGCATCGTAATCGCTGCTGTGCTCAGAGACATCGGCCACAACGCCAAGCAGCGCCCGTGCATCGCCTGCTGTTAAGGCCTGAAGCAATCGCTGCACGGCATCCTGATCGATGGTGCCGAGCATCTCGCGCACGTCGCGCTCCTTGACCTCCCCACCGCCAAAGGCGATTGCCTGATCGAGCAGGCTCAGGCCGTCGCGCATGCTGCCGTCGGCCGCGCGTGCCAGCAAACGCAGTGCAGCCGCATCGTAAGTAACCGCTTCGGCCTCCACGATTTTGCGTAGCTGCTCGCCAATCAGATCCGGCAATAAGCGTTTTAGATTGAACTGCAGACATCGCGACAGCACTGTCATCGGAAGCTTCTGCGGATCGGTCGTGGCGAGCAGGAACTTTACATGAGGCGGGGGTTCTTCCAGCGTCTTCAATAGCGCGTTAAAGCTGTGTCCGGACAGCATGTGGACTTCGTCGATCAAATACACCTTGTAGCGGCCTCGCATCGACGCGTACTGCACGTTTTCCAACAGCTCGCGCGTGTCGTCGACCTTTGTGCGCGAGGCTGCATCGACCTCGATCAAATCGACAAAACGGCCCTCGTCTACTTCCACACAGGCGGCACAGCTGCCGCACGGCTGCGAGCTCACGCCCTTCTCACAGTTCAATGATTTGGCAAGTATGCGGGCAATCGTCGTCTTGCCTACGCCACGGGTGCCAGTGAAAAGAAACGCATGGTGCACCCGGTCGCTGTCGAGCGCGTGCACCAATGCACGCACGGCGTGTTGTTGGCCAACGACCTCGGCAAAGGTACGGGGACGATACTTACGGGCTAGGACCTGGTAACTCACGAATACCCTGGAAACAACTTATAACGGCTTACAGCCGGCGCACGAAGACGGGTGGCGGCGCCAGCCAGCCGTACCTCGATACCCGATTTCGTTGCTGCGGCTGCTTCCTTCCGGACCTGACCGGGTTCACAACGTGTCGTCACCGAGGGGACCGACCTTTGCCGCCGTAATCGATCACAGTGTAACACGGGTGATCGCGGCTCCTAAGCCCTGCTACTCGATCCCGGCATCGGCGTTAAGTCCGATCGCCTCGATCCCCGCAATCGCTGCGGCTTCGTCCTTATCTGATGTATCTCCGCTGATGCCGACGGCGCCCACTACCTCGCCGGCTTCGAAGCGGCGAATGAGCACACCCCCGGGCACCGGGACCATGCGCCCCTGCGCCGCCGCAGCAACGGCATTGAGAAACTGTGGATGCTTTTCCCTGAGCGCGCGTGAACCTAGGCTAAATCCGAGCGCGCCGTAGGCCTTACCGATTGCAATCTCAGGTCGCAAGATGCCGCTGCCGTCCTGACGCTTAAACGCGACCAAATGTCCGCCGGCATCCAGCACGGCCACGCTTAAGGGATCACAGTTCAGCGCGCGAGCCTTTTCAAGCGCGGCTTCGATGATGCGCGATGCCTGATCCAGCGACAGTCCTGTCAAGCGCATGCCTCTCGTCTTATCAAGTCGCGCCGCTCAGAGATTGACCGTCTTCATGCCGCCCGGGGGATAACGGGTCCCCGCAGCGGCATCCCGCGGGATCGCCTCATCCAGGCGTGCCATATCGGCAGGGTCGAGCACGACATCGACAGCCGCGGCATTGCTCTCGAGATGATCGCACGTTCGCGTACCCGGTATCGGCACGATGTGCTCACCCTTTGCGAGCACCCACGCCAACGCAATCTGCGCGGGTGTGCAACCCTTGGCCGACGCCAGCTTGCGCACCGGCTCGACCAGCTTCACGTTTTGCTCCAGATTGGTGGCCTGGAAGCGCGGATGGTCACGCCGCCGGTCGCCTTCCGCCAGGCTCTCAGCGCCGGTAATCTCGCCAGCGAAGATGCCGCGTCCGAGCGGCGAGTAGGCCACGTAGCCGATGCCGAGCTCCGCACACAGCGGTAGCAACTCCGCCTCCGCGTCGCGCGTCCACAACGAGTACTCCGTCTGTAAGGCGGCGATGGGGTGCGTGGCATGCGCGCGGCGAACAGTTTCCGGCGCGGCTTCGGACAAACCCAGGTAGCGCACCCATCCCCGTTCCACCAGACGCGCCATGGCACCGACCGTCTCTTCGATGGGCACCTTGGCATCGACTCGATGCTGGTAATAGAGATCGATCACATCGATCCCGAGCCGCCGCAGGCTCGCTTCGCAGGCCTGGGCCACGTATTCGGGACGACCATCCGCACCCGGCTTGCCGTCGGGCAAACGTATGTTGCCGAACTTGCTGCCGATCACGTAGTCCTCACGCCGCCCCGCAATCGCACGCCCGACGAGCTCCTCGTTCTTCCCCTGGCCGTAAGCGTCCGACGTGTCCAAAAAGGTGACGCCAATCTCCGCCGCACGGTGAATGGTTGCAATAGACTGCGCTTCTTCACCGGGGGCATAGAAACCCGGCATCACCATGCAACCGAGGCCGATCGCCGACACGTCGAGGTCGCTCCTACCTAGCCGTCTCTTCTTCATAGTCTCCTCGCGGTGTGCTGTTATTTTTCGCCGCGCTCCTCGTCGGAGCGGCCTTGTCGAGAGCCCGGGGGCTCGAATGCCCAGCCGGCGACCCTTCGACGGGCTCAAAGGGCCCTCAAAGCGATGACAGTCTCCCGCTGTCTGTCACTAAGCGTACCATGTAGCATCGTGTTTCTGTATTCGGATCCGCGTTCGTACCAGTCTCCTCCCGTTCCTTCCGCAAAAGTTGATTTGCAAATTGCTTTGCAATACGGGATCCTGAAGCGAATTGCGGATGTTCTTTTCGCACAAGCGCATACCCGTTCTATAGCAAGGTGCCGCTTCGTGGACCCGAATCTACGCGATTTCAAGCTGATTTTCCCAACCGTCGTTCAGATGACGATGATTGGCGATCACGCAGATTTAAACGCGCAACTCATGCACGACGTAGACGAGATTCGTCGTACCACGCCAAACGGTCGCCCGGCGTCGTGGTCAGGCGACGTCTACACGACTATCGACAACAATTATCTATTGCATCAACGCCCGGGGTTCAGCCGCCTGCATGCCCTTTTCATCGAGAACGCGGAGCGTTACGGCCGTACCCTGAACTACCCGATGGACACTTACGGCGTTTCCATCGACATGTGCTGGTTGAACGCCTACCGTCGCAGCCACTCGCAGGAAAGACATACTCACATTAATTACGTCTTTAGTGGCATTTACTATTTAAAGGCCCCGCCCGGCGCCTCCACACTCCTCGTCCATGCGCCCACATCCGATACCATGATGGTGCCGAAGTACCGTGAGCGCACGCTCCTCAATACCTCATACATGGAGATCGAACCGCAAGAGGGATTGATGTTGATCTTTCAAGGCAAGCTGCGCCACAGCGTCCGGGCCAGCGATATCGACGAGGAGCGCATTAGCATCGCCATGAACGCCGATCTAGTCCGGGCGCCCGTGTCCTGACTCATCCATGGACGAATCGAAGATTCTTGCCTTGTTCCCGAGCGTGTTCTTAATCGCACGCGTCGCCGATCATACGGCCATTGCTAAACGCTTGCTGCCAGAGATCGACAAGATCCGCACTGAAGTTCCTAATGGACCGGCAGCCGGCTGGGCCTGTCCAGTGTTTTCGACGTTAACGAGCGATCCCTTCCTGCACCGTCGTGACGCCTTCCGTGAAATCGCGGACGTCTTCCATGAAGAAATCCTGGCCTTCGCCCAGCGAAAATCTGTGGACCTAGATTCGCAGGCGATCTCCGTAGATAGATGCTGGCTCAACGTGCTTTGCCGCGGTCACTCGATGGATGTGCACAACCACCCAAATTCTTTTTTCACCGGGATTTATTTTCTACAGGCGCCGACAGACGGTGCCAGCCTGTCCCTGCATAATCCTACCCAGGAAATCGGGCTCTCCGTACCGATTAAAAAGGAAACGCCGCTTAATCAAGAAGCCTGTACCTACCAACCCGTGGCCGGCGACTTGGTGATGTTCGACAGCTACATCGCTCATAGCTTTCGTGTCCATCAGTCAAACGAAGAACACCTCAACTTAAGCTTTACGGCTGCCGTTCCCGTCAGCTCCATGATGGTCCAGTCCTAGATCCTCCCTAACTCTTTCCCTCCCCCGGAGCGATTGACTCAGGTCCATCCCTGCGCCCTCGCCCTCGCTCGCTCGGGTCGCTCCGCGGTCCATGTCGGCTATCCCTGCCGATTTGTCGAACCGAGGGGTCCAAATCAACGCCTCGCTGCACATTCGAAGAAGGAAGAAGGGCGCCAAGCACACAACAAAGGCCCGCGAGGGGCCTTTGTTGTGTGCTTGGCGGAGAGGGAGGGATTCGAACCCCCGGACGGTTACCCGTCAACGGTTTTCAAGACCGCCGGTTTAAACCACTCACCCACCTCTCCGAATTCTGTGCCGATGCTATCCCAGCGAGTGGCTTCGCCCTCGAGGCTCGCCCCTCGCCGTCAACGGTTTTACTCGGCCCGTCCCTGGGCCTCGCCCTGCGGGCCAGCGGCGTGTCGGCGCGTCCTGCTAGCATACCCGATCTGCAAAACCACACCAAAATGAGCGAATTAGCCTGAAACTTGACGCCGCTCGATCGTCTAAGTAGGTTACATACGGTTTAAATTCAGGACCCAAGGAGATCAGCTCCATGAACCCAACGGTACGAACGATTCCACAATCGCGGGAAGCCGTCCTCGCGACCAACAGTCTGATTCGCAACACCTACACACTCTTGTCGCTGACCCTGCTGTTCAGCGCGGCCATGGCCGTGGTGGCGATGGTCACAAAGACGCCGCCGCTCAACGTCTGGTTTGTATTAATCGGTTACTTTGGCCTGTTATTCCTGACCAGTTACCTGAGGAACAGCGCCTGGGGCCTGTTGTCCGTGTTCGCGCTGACCGGCTTCATGGGCTACACGCTGGGGCCGATTATCAGCATCTACATCGCCGCCTTCAGCAACGGCGCCCAGCTCGTTGCCTACGCCATGGGGGCGACCGGTGTGATTTTTCTCGGCTTATCCGGTTACGCGCTCAGCACGCGCAAAGATTTCAGCTACATGGGCAGTTTCCTGATGGCCGGCATCCTGGTCGCGTTTCTGGCCGCTATCGCCAATATCTTCATCGGCATGCCGGCGCTCGCGCTGGCCGTCTCGTCGCTCTTCATCGTGCTGATGTGCGGGTTGATTCTGTATCAGACGAGCGCCATGGTACACGGCGGGGAAACCAACTACATCATGGCTACGATCACGCTGTACGTCGCCATCTACAACCTCTTCACGAGCCTGCTACACATACTCGGGATCTTCGGCGGCGAGGAATAGATTCGCAAGTCCGTATCCGTCACTTGTGACTGACAAGAAAGGCCCCGTAAGGGGCCTTTGCTTTTGCTCGCGGCAGTCGGTCGCTGATCAAGAGGCCTTCGGTTTGAAGTGGAATCGCTTCCCACCAATCGCGGCTTCGGCCATAAGTCCCTTCCTGGATATGACGAACACCGTCACACCCTTAACAAAATTGGCCTTTGCGCCGGTCCCGGCTTTCAATACCACGGCCGACGTTTGTGCGGCGAACTCGAGCCTATTCGCTTTGAACTGCCTCAATACATCCTCGTTCTCAAAAAAGATGAGCTCACTATAACTTTCGCCACCGAGCTGTAGTCCCACTGTCCCCTGTGTGAGGCTCGCCTCGCCAATGAACGCGCCACGCTCGTACACCACTCCCTTGCCGTGGGCACCGCCCAAGCCAGCGCCGCCCTGAATGATCTTAGGGAACACGGCGTAACCGTAAGACCGTTCAAAGAGATTGCCAATGCTCGGGTCCTTCTTCTCGGCAAGCTTAATGGTGCGGTCGGCTTTGGATTCGAGTTTATGCTCCTTTCTCGCGGCCTGATCCGCTTGCACCGCTACAGGGGCGACTACCAACAAGCCGAAGATTACGGCGATAGCACTAGTAATAGATTTCATGTGTCCTCCATTACGTGTCTAAATGCATGAAGCTAGTGAGCCACCGCCTATGGACGGCATCGTGTCGACAAACAAACCATCCGTCGCGTCCAGCTATTTCGGTGACTCAGGCGAGAATCCTACCAAGTCATACTTAGACTTGGCTTAAGTTCGCCTTAAAGAGAAGGATCAGGAAGGTGCGATTCGGTCCGTTCCGTCCATGTACGGGCGGAGAACTTCGGGGACGGAAATGCCGCCTTTTTGGTCTTGGAAGTTTTCCATCACTGCCACCAGCGTGCGCCCGACCGCCAGCCCCGAACCGTTCAGCGTGTGCACCAGTTCCGGCTTACCGGTATCGGGATTACGCCAGCGCGCTTGCATACGTCGGGCCTGAAAATCCTCGAAGTTGCTACACGACGAAATCTCGCGGTAGGCCTCTTGCCCGGGCAACCAAACTTCGATGTCGTAGGTCTTTGCCGCCGCGAAGCCCATGTCGCCCGTGCACAGGACCACCACCCGATACGGCAGCCCGAGCAGCTGCAGTACCTTCTCGGCATGGGCGGTCAGTTCTTCGAGCGCTGTGTATGAGTCCTGCGGGCGTACGACGTGCACAAGCTCGACCTTTTCAAACTGGTGCTGTCGGATCATGCCGCGCGTGTCCTTACCGTAGGATCCAGCCTCGCTACGAAAACACGGTGTGTGCGACACGTACTTTCGCGGCACGCTGTGGGCCTCGAGTATCTCCCCGCGCACCATATTCGTTACCGGCACTTCGGCCGTGGGAACGAGATAGAACCCCTGCTCGCCTTTAAGGGCGAAAAGGTCTTCTTCGAACTTAGGCAGCTGTCCGGTCCCACGCATGCTGTCGGCATTGACGATATACGGCACGTAGACCTCGGTGTAGCCATGCTCGCGCGTGTGCAGATCCAACATGAACTGCGTGAGTGCGCGATGCAACCGTGCCAGCGGCCCGGACATCGTGACGAAACGCGAGCCTGATACCTTGGCGGCAGTCTCGAAATCGAGCATCCCCAGCGCCGCACCCAGATCGACATGATCTTTCGGGGCGAAGTCAAACTGCCGCACCTCCCCCCAGCAGCGCACTACGACGTTGTCACCTGGGTCCTTACCCTCCGGCACGGTCTCATGGGGCAGATTGGGGATATCGAGCAGGGCCGCTCCGAGTTGTTGCTGGACCTCGGCCAGCGCCGCGTCGGCCTGCTTAAGCTCATCCCCCAGGGTCGCCACGGCCGCCAGCAGCGGCGCGGTGTCCAGACCGGCGGCCTTGGCCTTGCCGATCTCTTTGGCGCTGGTGTTGCGGCGATTCTGGAGCTCCTGCGCCCGGACTTGGGCGCTCTTGCGCTCGGCATCCAGCGCCTTCAGCCGGTCCACGTCGAGTACGTAACCGCGCGCAGCCAGCCGCCTCGCTGTGCCGCCGAGATCCTCACGTATGATCTTGATATCAATCACTTATACAATGTTTCTCGATCTTACTTTAATTTTATTGCGTCGCTTTTTCGCCGCTCGCACGCTCGAGCCAGTACCGCGCCTGTTCCGGATCCCGCTCAAATCCGAGCCCGCCCTGCTCGTAGGCCTTAGCGAGCACCCTTTGCGCGCTGCTCGAGCCGCCGTTGGCCGCCTTCAGTAGCCACCGCCGGGCCTCGGCTTCATCCTTCTCAAGCCCAGGCCAGCCTCGGGCATAGCCGATGGCCAGCTTATATTGCGCGCGCGCATAGCCTTGCTCGGCAGAGCGGCGATACCACCCCAGGGTCTTAGCGGTGTCTTTAGCGACCCCATCGCCTTTCTCGTACATGTGGGCCACGTAGTACTGCGCGACCGGATCACCCGCATCTGCCAGGGGTTCCAGCAGCCTCATCGCTTTCGTGTAGTCCTGCGCACGGTAGGCTTGCTTGCCCGCGGCCAGCTTCCCTACGTCCGTCGGCTCCGGGCCGGACATGCCGCCCGCGCTGGCGGTAGCGAACAGCATGACGAGCAGCGCTGCCGCTTGCGCGCATTTCGTTACGGCTCTAAGCACCTTCATCCTTGTCCTTCTCCCCGCCCGAGACCGGGCGGTTGAGGCCGCGCAGATAGGCGAGGCGCTCGGCAATCCGCTGCTCGAGTCCGCGAGCCACAGGATGGTAGTAGTGCCGCGGCCCCATATCTTCGGGAAAATAGTTTTCGCCGGCGGCAAACGCATCTGCTTCATCGTGCGCATAACGATAACCGGCGCCATGACCAAGCTCGCGCATCAACCGTGTCGGTGCATTGCGCAGGTGCAGAGGCACATCCAGCGACCCGTGCTCGCGCGCATCGCTCGTGGCCGCATTGAAGGCGCTACAGACGGCGTTACTCTTCGACGCGCACGCCAGATAGACCACCGCCTGGGCAATCGCTAGCTCGCCTTCGGGGCTACCCAGGCGCTCAAACGTGTCCCAGGCGTCGAGCGCGATACGCAGCGCCCGCGGATCGGCGTTGCCGATATCCTCGCTTGCCATGCGCACCACGCGCCGGGTGACATACAAGGGGTCGCAACCGCCGTCGAGCATGCGCGCCAGCCAGTACAGCGCGGCATCCGGATCGGAGCCCCGCACCGACTTGTGTAAGGCCGAGATCTGGTCGTAGAAGGCGTCTCCGTGCTTGTCGAAGCGTCGAACACTGCCACTGACGACCTCCTCGACCAATGCATCGCTAATGACCTCGTGCCCGTTTCCTTCTGTCGCCAGATCCGCCGCCATCTCAAGCCAATTGAGGGCCCGACGCGCATCCCCGTCGGCGGCCATAGCCAGGCGCTCGCGCGCGTTGTCGGAAAGCTCCAGTTTGCGGGCACCCAAGCCGGCATCCTGATCATGCAGGGCGCGATCAATGACCCGCCGCACATCCGTCGCCTGCAACGGCTTCAGCACATAAAGGCGCGCGCGCGAAAGCAAAGCATTATTGAGCTCAAACGACGGGTTCTCGGTGGTCGCGCCGATAAACGTGAACGTGCCGTTTTCGACATAAGGCAAAAACCCGTCCTGCTGAGCCTTGTTGAAGCGGTGCACCTCGTCAACGAACAGTACCGGCTAGCGGCCTGCGGCGCGGGTAGGCACCGCGACATCAACGGCCGCACGAATGTCTTTCACGCCGGCGAACACCGCAGAGATGTTGATGAAGTAGGCGCCGCTGCGC
>CAYGAS010000111.1:0-19215 GCA_964347935.1 uncultured Nitrospiraceae bacterium
TCCATCTTGGCTCGGGCATGCTCGATCGCGTGTTCGTCCTTGATCGTCGTGCGCGCCCATTCGAGTGGACCGTTTCCCGATTCGGTCGCACGGTCCAGCGAAACGCCAGCGATCGGCACTCTTTTGAAGGCGACTGTCTTCGTGCGAGCGGCGACGCTCATGCGCGCTGTGCGAGCTGATGCTGGTGACACTGTGGACAGCAGGCGTAAAGGGTGATCATGAATTCAGAGCGAAGCCGCTGGCGGCCGAGGCCGGCGGCCACAGATCGCGTCACAGGGATGAGCTGTGACTCGACGCGTCTGGCAAAGACCCAGCCCTGGTCTCGCAGCGCTGGCACCAGCGGCTTCCAGGCCCCGTTCGGTACCGCAATAGCGGTCGCGTGCTGGCACACAGTGCTTTTACAGCGAACCACCAGGATTGACATGCGTCCATTCTGAGCAAGACGCGCGGTAGCCGGCTTGTTCGTCGGCGCCACAGCCGTGTGCGGGAACGCCAGCGGCTAAGCAGCCACCTCAGTGATCGAGGGCGTGCCAGACGGCCAGGCTGCAGCGTCGAGGCAAGGCAGATGCCTTTCCTTGTCCCCGCTCATGCTGTACAAGATTTCCGGATCTAGAAGCCAAACGCGGTAGTGCCCTGGGTGTCGCCGGAGTAATATACGTCCCCCTATGGACAGCCGGGCGGCATCGCACGCGCTGCGATGTAGTTCCCACTCGGCGAAACAAGTGCGGCATAGGGTGCTATCTGAACGGAGCGAGAGGACGATATGACGGAAGTTAGCATTCGTGTTGACTTGGTCAGCGACACACAGAGCCGCCCGACGCCAGGGATGCGCCGGGCGATGGCGGAGGCAGCGGTGGGCGACGAGCAGCGCGGCAATGACCCGAGCACAAATCGCCTCTGTGAGATGGTGGCGGATCTGCTCGGTAAAGAAGCGGCCGTGTTCTTGCCTTCCGGGACGATGTGCAATCAGGTGGCGATCCTCGTCCACTGCCAGCCGGGGGAGGAGATCATTGCCGATGAGACCGCTCACATCATCACATCGGAAGGGGCAGGGGCGGCAGCACTGGCCGGTGCCTGGGTGCGGCCGCTATCAGGCTGCAACGGCGTGTTCAGCGCCGAGCAGGTGCGCGCGTCGATACGACCGCGCAACCGCAATGCGCCGCGTACCCGGCTGGTGGCAATCGAACAGACCTCGAATCGCGGCGGCGGTTCAGTTTGGCCCCTTTCTGCGATCAAAGCGGTGGCCGAGGTCACGCGCGAGCACGAACTGGTATTGCACATGGATGGGGCACGCCTGATGAATGCGGTCATAGCCAGTGGTACCCCGGCCGCCGAGTTCGCCGCGCCCTTCGACAGTGTGTGGCTGGATCTCTCTAAGGGATTAGGCTGTCCCGTCGGTGGCGTGCTTGCTGGGCACGCCAACTTCATTGAGGAGGCATGGCGCTGGAAGCACCGACTCGGTGGCGCCATGCGCCAGTCGGGAATACTCGCGGCGGCCGGTATCTATGCGCTGCAGCACCACGTGGATCGGCTTGCCGAAGACCACGCCAATGCCAAGTTGTTCGCCGAACGCATTGCTGGCATTGCGGGTATCGAACTGCGTCCTGCGAGCATCGAAACGAATCTGGTGTTTTTCAGTGTCGAAGCAACGGGCCTTAGCGCTGCCGAGGTCGCGACCAGGCTGCTCGAGCGTGGCGTGCAAATTGGGGTGGAAGCCAACCAGGTTATGCGCGCAGTCACCCATCTCGATGTGGACCGTAGCGGCGTGGAGGAGGCGGCAGCAGCACTGGCCACAGTCATTGCCGATGCCCGGGGATCCGGCTTGGCACGGGTAAACAGGTAGCCACGATCATATGGAGGGAGAGTTGAATGAGTATGAGCATGCGAGGTTTCTTTCTGATTGCCACGGTGTTAAGCGGGCTGACGACGCCGTTTTCCGCGTTGGCCCAGCAAAGCTACAAGGAGCACAAGCAGCAAATCGACACGACGCGTTGGGCAATACAGAGCGAGCGTAAGAACGTGGTCGCCCGCAACATGGAGCTTAGCGAGAAAGAACAGCAGGCATTCTGGCCGCTTTACGAGGAATATCGGGCAGCGATGCGCAAGACCGGCAATCGATTCGTCAAACTCATTACAGAATATGCGGATGCTTACAAGGCACAAAACCTATCCGATGCACAAGCCCGGCGGATGGTCGATGAATACCTATCCATAGAAACGGACAAGCTCAAGGTGAAGAAACGCTATGTCAAACGCTTCGAAAGTGTGTTGCCACCGAAAAAGCTGGCGCGGTTTTTCCAAGTGGACAACAAAATGGATGCATTCATCAATGCGAGAGTCGCCAGGGATGTGCCTCTGGTAGAGTGAACGGCAGGCATTCAAAAAATGAAACGGCACTGTCGGCCATTTTTAGCGTACTTTACTTGGGTGACATTCACTTGCTCGGAGCATCCTTCTTAGGCGCCAGGGGATCGACAGTGCCCGCGATCTTTTCTGCCTCGGCAACCCAGCCGCCGCCGAGAGCTTTATAAAGATTCACCAAGGCCTGAAACACAACGCCCTGGGTCAGGGAGCGCTCGAGCTCGGCATCGAACAGGCTACGTCGGGCATCCAAAACCTCCAGATAACTCGTGTAGCCATTGTTGAAACGCAGCCAGGCGAGACGGGCGTATTGGCGCAGCGCCTCGACCTGGCGTGTCTGCGCCGCGAGCTGTAGGCGCGATTTCTCGTGATCCACGAGCGCGTCGTCGACCTCGCGAAAGGCATTCTGAATCACGCGTTCGTAGTCAAAAAGCGCCTGGCGTTGACGCGCCTCGGCCTGCAGCACCTGGCCTTTGATCGCACCGCCCGTGAAGATCGGTCCGAGAAGACTGCCCGTGAAGTTCCAGGTCTTTGACGGGCTGTCGAAAAGATCAGACAGCTCGGCGCTCGCACCACCCAGGAAGCCCGTTAGGGAGATGCTCGGGTAGTAGCGGGCGCGGGCGGCGCCGATAAGGGCATTTTCGGCGATCAGCCGCTGCTCGGCCTCGAGGATGTCGGGCCGCTGTGCGAGCAGCTGGGAAGGCAGTGCCGCCGGTATGGCCGGTAACGTGAACTCGTCCAGGGCACGTCCGCGCGGAATCGACCCGGGATTGCGGCCGAGCAGAATCGCGAGCAGGTTCTCTTGTTGAGCAACCAGTTTTTCGAACTGAGGGATGCGCGCGGCAGCCTGCTCATATTGCGAACGGACTTGCGCGAGCTCGACCTCTGATACCACACCTCCTTTGTAACGGCTCTCGAAGAGCTGCACGGTTTCTTCATAGCTCTTGGCCGTCGATCGGGCGATGGCCAACTGCGTGTCCAAATCGCGCAAGGCGATATAGCCATTCGCCACGGCAGAAACCAGCGTGAGAATGACCGCGCGGCGGCCTTCCACGCTCGCCAACAAGTCTGCGCGCGCGGATTCCGATAAGCGCCGAACGCGGCCCCAGAGGTCTATTTCCCAGCTGGCCGTGGCAATAGCCAGGTACGTCGTCTGCGGATTGTCGATACTTGGTGCAAGCGGCGTGCCCGTCGTCTCGCTCAGTTGATCACGGCCTGCCGCGGCTTCATAGCCGATCTGCGGGAACAACTGCGCGCGTGTAGCTCCGAATCGGCCGGCAAACTCGTCAATGCGGGCGGCGGCAATGCGCACGTCCTTGTTGTTTTTTAACGCCGATTCGATCAGCGCATTCAGCACAGGATCCTGGAACTGCTCCCACCACAAGGCGTTGGCCGTTTTTGCCGGATCGGGGTCCTCGAAGCGAAAGCTTGCTGGCGTGTCTACTTCCGGGCGACGATAGTCGGGGCCAACCATGCAGCCCGCTAGTAAAGAGCCCGCGATGACGAAAGCGAACGCCAGACGCATGTCAGTCCCTCTCGCCCCGTTGACGATGCACACCCGCCGCGGCACCGCCACCGCTCTTCTTGGCAGAGCGGGCTGATTCCGCTTGCGTGTCTTTCGACGCAGAGACTCTTGTGCTCAGCGTGTCCACAAGATAATAAAACATCGGCACGAAGAACAACGCCAAGGAGGTCGCCCCGACCATGCCGCCGATTACACCCGTGGCGACCGAATGACGGGCGTTGGCGCCAGCCCCCAGGGCAAAGAACATGGGGGCCATGCCGAAGATGAAGGCGAGTGAGGTCATGGCGATCGGGCGCAGTCGCAGCTTGCAGGCCTCAACTGCCGCCTCCAGTGCGGACAGTCCCTGCTGGCGCTGTAGCACGGCGAATTCGACAATGAGGATAGCGTTCTTGGCTGCCAGCCCGATCAACGTTACCAACCCGATCTGAAAGTAGACATCGTTCTCGATTCCGCGCAGCCAGATCGCCACCAACGCACCGAACACGCCGAAGGGCACTGCGGTGATCACCGAAAAGGGCAGGCCCCAGGACTCGTACTGTGCGGACAGGATGAGAAAAACGAAAATGAGGCCGAATACGAAGACGATGAACGACGCGCCGCCCGATTTCTTTTCCTCGAATGCCTGTCCAGCCCAGGCGAAACCGTAGCCCGGGGGCAGCCCTTCGGCGGCTATGGTCTCCATGGCGGCGATCGCTTGCCCGGTGCTGAAACCGGGGGCGCTGTCTCCGGTGATCTTGGCGGCGAGGAAGTTATTGAATCTTGAGACCAGCTCGGGACCGGTCACGTAGCGCGTGCTCACCACTGCCGAGAGCGGAACCATTTCTCCGTCGCGCTGGCGTACATAGATGTTCTGGATGTCGCTCGGGCTCAGACGGTAACTGGGCTCGGCCTGCAGAATCACCTGCCATACCCGGCTGTACTTGTTGTATTGACTGACGTAGAGGGAACCGAACAAGGTCTGCAACGCCGCATAGATTTCCTGCACGGGGACACCTAGCGTCTCTGCCTTGGCGCGATCCACATCGGCGAAAAGCTGGCGCGAGGCCGCATTCATGGTGGTGTTGACGCGGGTGAGATCGGGCCGTTGACCAGTCTTAGCGATCAGATCCTTTGTTACTGCTGCTAGCTGTTGCACGTCACCCTGGCCTCGGCTCTGCACCCAGAATTCAAACCCGCCCTGATTGCCGAGACCGGGAATCGGCGGTGGGTTGAGCGGCAATATCAGCCCCTCTTTGATGGCACGCAGCTGCGGCACGACGCGCCGGAACAGTGCCGGTGCCAACATCTCTGGGTCTTTACGCTCATTGAAGTCCTTCAGCGAGATGAAGATCGTTCCGGCGTTCGTTTTGAACTGGCTGTCAAGCAAGCTATAGCCTGCCAACGCCGAATAGTCTTTGACCGTCGGATCGTTAGCGAAAATCTCGGCTACACGTTTGGACACGGCTTCGGTGCGATCCAGGCTCGCCCCATCGGGCATGATCACCGCGGCGAGCACATAGCCTTGGTCTTCTTGTGGCACGAAACTGCCGGGGATGGTGGCGAACAAGTGCCAGGTGGCGTAGATCATCGCCGCGAACACACCTAAGGCGACGACGAAGCGCTTGAGCACAAAGCGCACGCCAACGCCGTATTTCTCCGTCAGCCAATTAAACGCCCGGTTGAACCACCCGAAAAAGCCTTTCGGTTTTCCCTGTTGCGGCTTGAGCAGAATCGCCGCCAACGCCGGCGTCAGGGTCAGCGCCACGAAGCTAGAAATGACCACGGAGATGACGATCGTCACCGCAAACTGCTTGTAGAGCTGACCGGTGGTGCCGCCCATGACGGCCGCCGGCGCGAACACGGCGACGAGCACGAGCGTAGTCGCGACCACGGGTCCGGTCACCTCGTCCATGGCGCGGAATGTCGCGTCACGGGGCGTGAGCTTGAACTCTTCCATGTTGCGCTCGGCGTTTTCTATCACCACAAGCGCGTCATCCACGACAATACCGATCGCGACCACCAAACCGAACAGCGTCAACAGGTTGATCGAGAAGCCAAGCAGAAGCATGCCCGTGAAGGTGCCGACGATCGATACGAATATGGCGATCGTTGGGATCACAGTGGGGGCAAGACGCTGCAGAAACACGTACACCACCAGCACCACCAGTATCACGGCCTCGATCAGCGTCACAATCACCTCGTCGATGGATGCCTCGACGAACTTCGTGGTGTCGAGCGAAACCGTGTAGTCGAGACCCTCGGGGAAACCCTGTTTGAGCTCCGCCAGGGTCTGCTTGACATCGGCTGCCACTTGCAAGGCATTGGCGCCCGGTTGCTGGTAAACGGCGATGAAGGTCGCCGGTTTGCCGTTCAGGCTCGTTCGCAAAAGGTACTGCTTGAGCCCGATCTCGGCGCGGCCGACATCCTTGAGCTTGACAATCGCAACCCCCTGCGGGTCGGCACGCAGGATAATATTTTCGAACTCGGCCGGTTCCGTAAATCGCCCGCGGGTAACGACCGGGAAAGTCATTTCTACCGGACCGCCGGTCGGCGAGAGGCCGATGGAGCCGGCGCCGAACTGCTCGTTTTGCGCGGCGACTGCCTGTTGGATATCGCTCGGCGTGAGCTGCAGCGCCGCCATACGATCCGGTTTCAACCATACGCGCATGGCCAGATCGGGCACCCCGAGGATGGCCGACTGGTTGGCACCGTTGATGCGCTTGAGGGCATCGAGCACATACAGATTGGCGTAGTTGGATACGTACTGCTCGTCGTAACGCCCATCGGGGGAGTAGACGCCGATGATCAGCAAAAATGTGTTCGAGCGTTTTTCGACCCTGACACCCGTACGTTGCACCACGTCCGGTAAAAACGGCAGCGCCAGATTGACACGATTTTGTACCTGGACCTGGGCGGTGTCAGGATCGGTGCCGATCTCGAAAAACACGGTCAATGAGTACTCGCCCGCCGCCGAGCTCGTCGAGTTCATGTAGATCATGTTATCCACGCCGTTGACCTGCGTTTCGATCGGCGCGGCGACAGTATTGGCGACTGTCTGCGCGTCAGCGCCGGCGTAGGAGGCGTTGACGGTCACCTGCGGTGGCGTGATCTCCGGATATTGGGCGATCGGCAGGTTCAGCATGGCCGTCAGACCGGCCAACGTGATAACGATCGCTAGCACGGTGGCAAAGATCGGCCGGCGAATGCAAAAGTGGGAGATCATGACGTCCTGCGTCTACTTCGGTCTCGGCGCGGTCGGCTCTTCGGAACTCGTGCCCCCGGAGTTGGAGTCTTTCATCGCTACCGTCTTGACGGGTGCGTCGACTTGCAACTTGATAGCGCCGTCGACAGCGACGACCTCTCCCTGCTTCAGGCCCGCTGTGATGATCCAGTTATCGCCGTACCACTGCCCGGTCGTGACCGGCCGCAGTTCTGCCTTGTTGTCGCTGGCGATCACCCAGACGAAACTGCCTTGAGCGCCCTGCATGACGGCGCGCTTAGGCAGCAGAATCGCTTCCGGGCGCATAGCTCCAAGCACGTGTATACGCACAAATTGCCCGGGTCTCAGGACGCCTTGCTTGTTCGGCAACTCCGCGCGTATGAGATAAGTGCCCGTGGTCTCGCTGAATTCGGCATCGGCAAAGGTAATGCGTCCGCGCTCGGGAAACACCGTGCCATCAGCCAGCACGATCTCAACCTCAAAGTTATCTTGCTCGGGTTTGCGTACCGTCCCGGCTGTCACTTGATCCCGGAAGTTGAGTATCTGATTTTCCGAGACGCTGAAGTTCACTCGCATCGGCGACAACGCTGACACATACGTCAACAGACTGTTTTGGAAATTGACATAGGTGCCTTCCTGGACAACGGCAAAACTCGCCAAGCCTGTAACTGGCGTGCGAATTGTCGTGTAACTCAAGTTCAGCTCGGCATTGATCACATCGGCCTTGGCTGCCTCAACAGCCGCGGCCGCAGCCTGTGTCTGGCCGATGGCATCGTCGAGGTCTTTCTGGCTGACGGCATTTTCTTGCGCTAGCGGGCGCACCCGCTTTAGATTCGCCTGTGCCGTCTGCAGCCGCGCCTGTTGTTCCGCGAGCGCCGCCTTGGCAGCGGCCAGTCGCGCCTCAAAGGGTTTGCGGTCGAGGACAAACAGGACAGCACCGGTCTTGACGATGGTGCCTTCCTGATAGACCCGACGGTCCAAAAAACCTTCCACACGTGCATGGATCTGCACTTTGCGCGAGCTTTCGGTCTTGCCGACAAATTCGAATTCGGCCGGAATATCTTTGGGCGCGACGGTAACGGCGGTGACCTCGATTGGCGGTCGCGCCGTAGTCGGTTTGGGCGCCTCTTGGCAGCCAACCAACAAACCGAGGCCTATCGCGGCGAGTAATAAAGCGGCGGATGAATCAGATTGAGCGGGGTTTTGGACCGGAGGCATCATGGTGTCGCGGTAGTACCCGTACTTGCGATTTGTGTCTTATTGCTTTGCAGCGTGGCGATGATGCGTGATGGTTTCGCTAGGGTCAAGTCAAGCCGCGCTTTGGAACCATGCCGGTTCCGTGTCGTCGATCCCGAGATCCGCTTTCGCGGAGGGTGATATCGTATCTCAGATCAACCGGACAGATCGGTCCGGTATTCGCTAGGCGATCGTCCCGTCCAGCGCTTGAACGCACGCGAGAAATTAGCGGGCTCTGAAAAGCCGAGCAGAAATGTGATTTCACTGACGGACAGACGTGATTCTTTAACGTACTGGGCCGCTAGATAGCGCCGCGTGCTGTCCAGCAGCTCCTTGTAGGTAGCTCCTTCGTCGCGGAGCTTGCGCTGCAGGGTTCTAGGGCTCATGTGCAGCGCCTTGGCGATTGTATCCTGGCTCGCATGACCGGAAGACAACTGCTCGAGTAGCTTGAGCTCGACGCGGCGCTTGATGCTGCCTCGGTCAAAGCGGACCAGGTAATCGGTAATGACTCTATCATTAGCGCGGGCAAGTTCGGCATTGCCGGTTGGCAGGACGCTGTCGGCGATACCCTTGTCAAAAAGAAAGGCGTTTGTGTCGGCCCCGTATTCGACTGGTGCACGAAAAAGACGAGAATAGGCCCCGGGATCCGTGGGTGTCTTGCGCGTCATCTGTACGCGTAGCGGGTTGAATTCCGCGCCACAGCTCGCTCGACACATCATCAAGACGGTCGCCATGGCCGCGTCAATGGCTTCATCGGCAAACACGACGCCTTCGCCCGGCTGCATGACAAAACGATAGTGGTCAGGGGATGTCTCCAGACGGGCCTCGAAGCCATTGCTCACAAGGCGATGGTAGCGCTCGCCGCGTTCAAGCGCCTCCCTGAGCGTGTCGCTGGCGAGCCATGAGTATCCCAAGGCATGCAACGTGGTCGGATGTAGAAAACGCGCCGCTGTCAGGCCGATACAGGAATCAGCCGTAGACTTCGCAGCGCGCCGCCAAAGCCGCGTCAGAGCTGAGATGGGGTAACGCCCGTTAGGATCGCGAAGTTTTTTGGGATCGAGGCCCGCTTGCTCGAACAGCGAACGAGGGTCACAGCCATGCGACTCGATGGCCTTCCAGATCAGGACCCCCCACGAGCTAATGGTAGTCGGCTGCACCGATCAAATTCGTAATTTACTACGTTCGGGGATAACAGTTTGGCGTCTCAAGACTGCCGTCGCTCCCAAATCCAGGACTATCTTACCAGTCAAGATTTAGGCCAGGCGACCCCTACGACGCGGGCGTCTGGCGCACAGATGGCGCGTGAGATTCTGCCCGCGCATCGATGGAGGCGCAAGCGCGGGCAGACCCACGCACAGAGCGATATCGCTGAGGAGGCCACGTGATAAAGACGAAGCGTATTGTGAAGCGTATCGGTTGGACCGGCCAGCGCACATTGAAATCCGCCATCCGCTATGTAGGTGTGGGTCTGCACAGCGGCCAGCGGGTTTCCATGCGAGTAGGGCCTGCGCACAGCAACAGCGGCATCCGCTTTGTGCGAAAGGATGCACCGGTGACCCAAGGTCTGATTCTCGCGCGTTGGGACAACGTGACCGACACGCGGCAGAGCACAGTCATCAGCAACGAGTATGGCGTGTCGGTACGAAGCGTTGAGCATCTGCTGGCAGCGCTACACGGCTGCGATATCGACAACGCGCTCATCGAGGTCGATGGACCGGAAGTTCCTGCCATGGACGGCAGTTCCGAGCCATTTGTAACACTGATCGAGCGCGCAGGGGCCAACGAGCAAACGGTGCCGCGTCGGGCCATTCAGATCCATAAACCGGTGACGGTCTGCGATGGCGACAAGTTTGCGGTACTCATGCCTAACGCCACGGCCAAGTTCACGGTTGAAATCGATTTCGTCGGTCGCGCAGTGGGGTTCCAGCGTTATTCGGCTGAGTTGGTTGACGACACGTTCAAGCGCGAACTGGCTGCCGCACGCACTTTCGGTTTCACCGAGGAAGTCGATCACTTGCGAGCGCAAGGCCTGGCTCTGGGCGGGTCACTAAGGAATGCGATTGTTATCGAAAGAGGGCAGGTTCTCAACGAAGAGGGATTGCGCTTCGAAAACGAGTTTGTCAGGCACAAGGTGCTCGACTGCATTGGCGATGTGGCCTTGGCCGGTGCGCCGGTTCTGGGTCATTTCTTCGCGCATAAGCCCGGCCACAAGCTCAATAACGCACTGATTCGTCAGCTGTTCGCCCAAGAGGACGCTTGGTCTTACATTACTTTTGGACAGATCCGCGAAGCGCCAACATGGCGACGTTTCGCCGAGACGCGACTCGCGGGCGCAATGCAGTTCGCTTGGTCATGGCTGCAGAACGTCGCCTGATTTCAAGATAGCCGGGAATGGCCGCACGCAGACCTATCTGCGGGGGCAGCCAGGTCTGCCCTGCTGCTCCGCAATGTTTGTGTCCCCAGGACAGCATAGGGTCACGCAAACACCTTGGCCACCTCTGCGCCGAGCGATAGCAAGATGTGGGCTTAGCTTGGCGTATAGCCTGGCCACTGAAATAATTTCTTCAGCTTCGCCCAAAACTCGCCGCCGAGAACGAACAGGCTGATGAAGAAGGTGGCCTGGCCGCCGATCAGAATCACAATGATGCCGGATAGCATTTCATCCCGCGGCAAACCGAGGAAGGGGACAGCCATGGCCAAGTAATAGGACAAGAAACTGCCTAGAAACAGCGACAGGCCGACGTAATGGCGCTGTTTAGTTACCCGGCGAAGCTCTGCAGGCCGCCTGCTGTGTAGAAACTCGAGCAGCTTGGTTTTAAGGAACTGCATGAAGGGTTTGCCCAGAAGCGCAACGCTCGCCCAAAACGTCACCTCGCCGGCAATGATGAAAGCAGCAGCGATCACTGCGGCAATCGCCGCCGAAACCGGCAGGAATGGCGCTACAAAGGCAAACCCGAAAGTAAGCCAGCTGAAAATGAATAAGGTGATACCGAGATAATACTTCCAGTCTTTCTCGAGTCGCGGAATCGTATAGCCAACCGTCTTGGCCGGGCGTTTAGCGCTAGTCATTTTTGAGTCACCTGGGCCTCTTGCTGCAGGCTGTGAGAACATCACCGAATCTAGCAGGCGGGTGAGTCGGGTCGCTAATCCGCCACGCCTAGCTGATTGCCTTAGCGGAAACGATGGCAGTTTACGGGGCCGTATCGGTGTGGGGCAAATACCGGACGCATCGGTTGGCGCAGCCGCTGTATGGCCAAAATAGCGCGCCTACTCACGCGTCTTAGCGATGCGCCGATCGGAATGGTGCTGGCGCACGTCCGCCGTTGTTCGATCGCAGATGGCTAGGGCCCGAAGGGGCTCTATGTGTCTAGCAAAAACCATTTTTGTTCAATCGTGTTGCAGGGGTGTTGCCGCTAGTACGATAATCGGTACATGCTGATGCTAGCCCGATCGGTGTTGCCGTTGTCTCTCGTCGCACTAAGCGCCTGCTCGACCATGCAGGTCCAGTCGGATTATGACCCGGCAGCGCGCTTCGACGGGTTGCAGACCTACGATTGGGTCAAGACCGACAAAAAGCCTGCTGCTGATCCGCAACTCAGCGACCCACTGCTCGACAAACGTATTACCGATCTTGTCGAAAGCCAGCTAGCCGCACAGGGCTATCGCCGGTCTTTGGCGGGGGCGCCAGATTTTATGGTGGGTTATCACGTAGCCTTGGAGAAGAGGCTGGCGGTCTCGACGATGAACGATTATTACGGCTATCGCGCGGGCTGGGGCTGGAGCTACGGTGCAGGGACGGGCAGGGTGATGCCGGAGAGCTATGTCTACGAGTACGAGCAGGGCTCGCTGATCATCGATATCGTAAATACCAAGACACGGCAGCTAATGTGGCGCGGCTCGGCGCAGGCTGAGGTTAATCGCAAGAAACGTGATGAGCAGCTGGCCGAAGCGGTCCGGCGAATTCTCCAAGGCTTTCCACCGAAGCAAAAGAAATAGCTAAGGCGGCTTTGGTTCAGGCAGCACACCCGCAAATGCCCCGCTTCGTGCGGGGCATTTTATTTGCACATTGCCGTCAGTGCACACCGTTGCTGATGCTCTGAGGTAAGATGCATGAAGCATCCGCCAGAACCGACAATCATGGCCCAAGCTGCCCAACCACTCGTACGACTTTGCCGGTTGACGAAGATTTACCGAGAAGGCGAACGTGAGCGTGTCGTATTGCGAGAGCTGGATGCGGTGATTGATCAGGGCGAGTTTGTCGTGCTCCTCGGCCCGAGTGGCTCCGGCAAGTCGACACTGCTCAATTTGATCGGCGGAATAGACGTGCCTACGAACGGCGACGTCATCGTCGCAGGCGTGTCGCTGCTTGCCATGTCGGAGAACGAGCGCACGATATTCCGCCGACAGCACATCGGTTTCATCTTTCAGTTTTTTAACCTGATTCATACGCTTACGGTTGAGGAGAACCTGTATCTGCCGCTCGAGCTAAACGGCCAGCTCGATGACAGCGGACGTGCGTTCGCCCACAGCCTGCTGCAGCGTGTGCAGCTCGACGATCGCGCGCACAGCTACCCAGATCGGCTCTCCGGCGGCGAGCAGCAGCGCGTAGCCGTGGCTCGTGCGCTGGTACACAGGCCCAAGCTGCTTCTGGCGGACGAGCCTACCGGTAATCTCGATCGTGATACGGGGCGACAAATTTTGCGTCTCATTGTCGAGTTGACACGGGCGGCCGGGGCAACGCTGCTCATGGTTTCACACAGCACCGAGACATTGGCGTTGGCTGACCGTGGCTTTTGCATTGAAGAGGGCCAGCTTGTTCCAGTTGTCCGCACAAAGGAAAAGCACACGTGATGCTCGCTCGTGCCAGCTGGCGTTACCTCCACCGCCACCCCTGGCTTGTGCTGCTGTCCGTCTTAGGGGTAGCCCTTGGAGTTGCCGTCGTAGTCGCGGTCGATCTTGCCAATGAAAGCGCGCGACGCGCCTTCCTGATATCGGTCGAAACGCTGGCGGGACGGACGACGCATCACATCATGGGCGGACCGCAGGGACTGTCGGAGGAGGTATACCGGCAGTTGCGCATCGAGCACGCCATGCGGGCATCGGCGCCGGTGGTCGAAGGTTATGCACGCACGCTGGGCGAGGGTTCGAAAACGCTGCACATCCTGGGCGTCGATCCGTTTGCGGAAAGGAAATTTCGTTCATTCGTTGACGCAAAGCTGGAACAGGGTGACTTGACTCGGCTGCTGGCCGAGCCGGCAACCGCGATGGTGACAGAAGATACGGCCGCTCGGCTCGCTATCGAGGTCGATCAGGCGCTGACTCTCGCGATAGGCGGCAGACAACATCGCGTGACCATCGTTGGGCTGCTGGCAACGACCGATCCGATTGCGCAACAAGCTCTGGAGTCGGTGTTGCTCGTGGACATTGCAACGGCCCAGGAGCTACTCGGCATGAGCGGCCAGCTGAGCCGCATCGACCTCATCATTGCCGAGGCTGAAACTGGGTTACTTGAGCGCGTGCGAGCGGCGTTGCCAGCGGGGGCAGAGATCGTTGTAGCGGGGAACCGCTCACAAGCGCTCGAGCAGATGACGCGCGCCTTTAGGGTCAACCTGACCGCCTTTAGTTTGCTGGCATTGCTGGTAGGCGCGTTCCTGATCTACAACATCATTACCTTTTCGGTGGTCCAGCGTCGTGAGTTGATCGGTGCGCTGCGGGCGTTAGGGGTTGCACGGCGGCAGGTGTTTGCGCAAATCATCGGCGAGGCCTGCGTCATCGGCATGATCGGGACCGTGTTGGGGCTTGTCCTCGGTGTTCTGCTGGGCAAAGGGCTCATCGATCACGTAGTGCAGACCATCAATGATCTTTATTTTTCGCTCAGCGTCACTGACATTGCGCTCACGCCAGCCTCCCTCATCAAAGGGGTCGTGCTCGGTATGGCCACGACTAGTGCCGCTGCAGCGGTACCCGCTTGGGAGGCAACGCGCACGCAAGTAGCTGCCGTACTTCGCCGTTCGGCGATCGAGGCGGACTGGCGGCAGCGTGCGCGGACGGGTGCGCTTTCCGGCATTACGTTGGCCCTCTTAGGCAGTATTGTGTTGCTCATTCCCAGTCGCAGCCTGGTAATCAGCTACAGCAGTTTGTTTGTGATCATCGTCGGCTTTGCCTTGCTTGTGCCATTTTTCACTTCGCTACTGATGCGCGCCTGCGGCCCAGTGATGAGTTGCGCGTTTGGCGTGATCGGGCGTATGGCGGCACGCGGCGTAACGGCTGCATTGAGTCGTACGGGCGTTGCGATTGCGGCACTTTCGATAGCAGTTTCGGCAACAGTGGGTGTCGGGATCATGATCGACAGCTTTCGCCGGTCGTTCCTCGACTGGCTGGAAGCGACGCTCACAGCCGATATTTATGTCAGCGCCCCAGTCATTGAGACGGGACCATCAGCGCCGGTGATCGATCGTGAGCTGGTGGCACGCCTGGCATCACTTCCCGGCGTGGCTAGTGTCAGCACTTCCCGGCGCGTGCGCATCGATAGTTCACAAGCAACGTTTCAGCTGCGTGTACTGGATACGAGCGAGCAGCAGTTCGCGCGGCTCCGGTTCAAGCGCGGCGATGCCAGTAGTGCGTGGCGGGCGCTGCAGGAGGAAGAGACAGTTATCATCTCCGAGCCGTATGCCTACCGCCATCGCCTCGGTCTGGGCGATGCGGTCATGCTTCGCACCGATTCTGGCGCCCGAAATTTCAGGATTGTCGGCATCTATTACGACTATGGATCCGACGAGGGCAGAATAACCATCGCACGCCGTACCTACGATCGTCACTGGCGTGACCCTGAGGTCACGGCCATGGGACTTTACGCTTCGGCCGGTACGAATCTGGAAGATCTGTTGGCGCGCGTGCGAGCGGCGGTGCACGAGCAGGCGATATGGATACGGTCCAATCGAGGATTACGCGCTGCATCGATCGAGATCTTCGATCGCACCTTTGCCATCACGGCGGTGCTGCGAGTGCTGGCGACGCTTGTTGCCTTTATTGGGGTGCTTAGTGCGCTCATGGCATTGCAGCTGGAACGGGCACGCGAGCTTGCCGTGCTGCGGGCAACGGGACTGACGCCAGCGCAGGCCTGGCGATTGTTGGGCGCTGAATCTGGACTGATGGGTTTGGCGGCCGGGATCTTGGCTGTGCCGCTTGGGCTCGCTCTGGCGTCAGCATTGGTGTTGGTTATCAATCGCCGCTCGTTTGGCTGGAGTCTGGATGTATTCGTCGATCCGGCGATCCTGCTTGAAGGTATCGCGCTGGCTATGGTGGCGGCGATTCTGGCCAGCCTTTATCCCGCCCAGAGAATGGCATCGGCGCCGCCGGCGCTGGCCTTGAGAGAAGAGTAGTTTGTATTGCCATATGCGACGCATGGCTGCACTTTTGACTTTGGTGGCATTGGTCATGAACGCTGCCTGCGTCAGCAACGAGCAAGACAGAGAGGCAGCGGACAAAGGGGCACGGTCGGTCGCCGACGCGCTGCGCAGCGGGGACACGAGCGGCTTTGCGCGTGCATACACAGCGCGCAAGTTCGTTTTCCCCGTCGATCACGGTCCTCACCCTGATTACAAGCACGAGTGGTGGTACGTCACCGGAAATCTCCGTGCTGACACGGGCCGCCAGTTCGGTTTTCAACTCACTTTCTTTCGCTTTGGCTTGAAGCCTGAGATAGCGAAACGTGCGTCGAGTTGGGCCACAAGCCAGCTGTATATGGCGCACTTTACGTTGTCTGACGTGGCCGCTGAAAAATTTCATCATTTTGAGCGCTTCAGTCGCGGCGCCGCCGGCCTCGCAGGGGCGCAGGCGACACCCCTTCGGGTATGGCTCGAAGACTGGTTTCTCGAAGGCCGAGTTGGCGAGCCTGCTGAGGCGATGCCTTCGTTGCGCCTGTACGCGCGGTCCGACGATATTGCCATCGATCTCGTCGGGGCGAGCGCTAAACCGATTGTGTTGCACGGTGAGGGCGGCCTGAGCCGAAAAAGCGCCACACCTGGCAATGCGTCGTACTATTATTCCGCCACCAGGTTGCGCACCAACGGACTGGTCCAGATAGGCAAGCAGCGATTTACGGTAGAGGGTTTAAGTTGGCTTGATCGCGAATGGGCCACCTCTGCGCTCGATGGCGACCAGATCGGATGGGACTGGTTTGCACTTCAACTGGCTGACGGTTATGAGTTGATGTTTTATCGCCTGCGCATGCGTGACGGTAGCGCGCATGCCTTTAGTCGGGGCACGCTCGTGGCACCGGACGGGTCCGTACGTCAGCTCGAGCCAGACGATGTGCAGCTTGAAGTGCGTGACTATTGGACCAGTGCGCGCACGGGTACACGCTATCCGTCACGCTGGCAGCTTGGTATCTTAGATCACGACATGCGCCTGCAGATCGAACCTTATCTGGCGGATCAGGAGCTCGATGTCTCCGTCCGCTATTGGGAGGGTGCGGTCAAGGTAACGGGCACACGCAGCAATTTGCCCGTCAGGGGTCACGGCTACGTCGAGCTCGTGGGTTACGGGCAAAGGACGAAGTAGGGCGCGTCGTTCCTAATCAGCGTCGCAAAGACACTTATAGTCTGCGTCGCCAGCGTGTAACCTCTTATTTTCTTGCTGGCGAGGCCTGATCGCGCGAAGCGGACTGCCGGGGGATTCATTAATGAAAAACTGTCTGATGGCCGGGCTAACATTGCTGGTGTTGAGCGGTCCTTGGCTTGCGGCTGAGGCCGCGCCGCTGGGGGAGGTGTTCAAACGAGTCAATAAATCGGTCGTGATCGTGTTGACCGAGGAGAAAATGTTAGAACCTGACAAAGGGCGGGGGAGCCGGGTGGCCGTCCAAGGCCTGGCCTCGGGCGTGCTGATATCGCCAGAGGGCAAGGTGCTTACAGCCGCTCATGTCGTGCAGGCGGCACACCGAGTGGCGGTCGAGTTCATCAGTGGGGATGTGATCAACGCAAAAGTCGTTACCTCCGATCCGCCCGCCGATGTAGCACTGCTTCAACTCGAGCGTGTACCGGCGGATGCCGTGGTTGCGAAGTTGGGAGACTCAGACCAGGTTCAGGTGGCGGATCAAATATTTGTGGTCGGCGCACCTTATGGATTCAGTCATTCCTTGACCGTGGGGTATATCAGCGCTCGTCGCCAGCCGGCGAGCGGTAGCGAACAGCTAGCATTGGCAGAACTTTTTCAGACAGACGCGGCCATCAACGAGGGTAACTCCGGGGGCCCAATGTTCAACATGAACGGCGAGGTCGTCGGTATTGTCAGCCATATCTTGACGCAATCAGGCGGGTTCGAAGGAATGGGTTTCGCCGTCACCACGAATACGGCGCGCCTGCTGCTGCTTGAGCAGCCGGCCTTCTGGAGCGGCCTTCAAGGTTACACATTGTCGGCCGAGTTGGCCGCCCTATTGAATGTGCCACAGCCAGGAGGCGTATTGGTGATGCAGGTTGCTGAAGGATCACCGTCGGCGCGTCTCGGCTTGCGTGCCGGAACGACACCGGCTCAGATTGGAGAGGAACGCCTTATTCTGGGCGGCGATATCATTGTCGAGGTCATGGGCATTGCCATGCATGCCGATATCAAGAACTACCAACGCGTACGCGAGCGCCTGCGACAGCTCAAAGCAGACGAGAAAATCACCGTTAAGGTTCTTAGGGGTGGCCGCGTTGTTAAGCTTTCGACAACGGCGTCTAAATAGGATCCGGTGACCCAAGAAGGCAAAACGGTGTTAACGAAGCCTCAGGAAAAAGAAGGTAGATTGAGACGGCTAACCGGCGGCAGATTCGCATTTCTGCTTGCCTCACTGCTGCTGTTGATAGTCGTACACCCCTTTATCCAACAGGCGTGGGTACCGGTTACAGGTATTCTTACATCGGCGGTCATCGTGGCAGGCATCTATTCAGTCGTGAGCGACCGCCGGTTCCTGATTACCGCGCTAGCGCTGGCGGCGCCGGCATTGATAAGCCGGTGGTTGCTGTACTTCAGTACGGTACCATGGCTGGTGATTGTCGACTTTGTAAGCGATATCGCATTTTTTGGCTTTAACGCCTATGCCATTTTGTCCTACGTACTGCGACAACGCACCGTCAGTGTAGACATCATCTATGGCGCCGCGTGCGCGTATCTGCTTATCGGCGTTGTCTGGGGAATCATCTACGCTCTACTCGAATTCGTACAGCCAGGTTCTTTTGACTTTGCCGGCGCCGCGGCCATGAACGTCAACGAGCTTGCCGGGACCATGCTTTACTATAGTTTCGTGACGCTTACCACATTGGGCTATGGGGACTTTATACCCGTGACACCACCGGCACGCTCACTGTCCTTTCTCGAAGCGGTACTCGGGCAACTGTACTTAGCCATACTTATTGCCCGGCTTGTCGGTATGCACATCTGATGGAAAGACTGAGTAGGGTAAGCGGCCCCCGGTCACGGGCAGGCCGCGTTTTCTATCTGGTGCCTGACTTCATGTCAACATGGCATGACCGGATTAGGACTGTCAGCAGTGGAGGCTAGCGTTCACCGCCGTAGAGCAGGTCAACCAGCGCCGTATACGTCGTCTCGTCAAGCTTGTGAAAGATAAATCGGGCGCCGCGGTTTTTCATCGGTGCGAGTTTGGCTCTTACACGGTGGTACCGCGTCTTACCATCGGCGGGGATCTTCAATACCAGATCGACAAGCGCGTTGCGACGCAGGCGAATGTCGCTGGTCTCGATGAAAACACCGTCGAGGCTGACGTCTCGGGTCTGATAACGCCTTAAGCCAAGTCGGCTGTGTTCCAGCATCACTTCCAGTGAGAGGCGCCTTCGTGGGCCCAACCGACGTTCCCTGGGCATACGCTACCTTTCTGCTTATCCGTGCTTTAGAGCGT
>CAYGAS010000112.1:0-28177 GCA_964347935.1 uncultured Nitrospiraceae bacterium
CCAACATGAGCGGGGATCCAAGCCAGGAGTTCTTTTCGGACGGTTTTACTGAGGACATCATTACCGGACTTTCCAGCTTCCACGATTTGTTCGTGATCGCGAGGAATTCGTCGTTCAAGTTCAAGGGTCAGAATGTAGATATTCGACAAGTCGCAACGGACCTTGGTGTTCGATACGTGCTCGAGGGGTCCGTGCGCAAGGCAGGTGACAAGCTCCTGATCAATGCACAGCTCATCGACGCGAGCTCGGGGTCTCACCTCTGGGCGAAGAGATACGACGTTGACGCTAAAGAGCTGGTCGCCATTCAAGACGAAGTGACACAGCAGATCGTTGCAACACTTGTCTCAAAGGTGCGAAGTACCGACACGGTCAGGGCCAAGCGAAAGCGCGAAAGTGATTTGACCGCCTACGAATATCTGCTGCAAGCCAGGGATCTCCTCAGACAGAGGGGGGCAAGGAGACTAGCTTTCGAGCGCAAGAAATGGCCAAAAGGTCGATTCAACTCGACCCTAGGTACGCCCCGGCGCATGCACTGTTGAGTTTTACATACTACAGGCATTATGTATTGCGCTGGGGTCCACCGGAAGCTTTGGAACTTGCGCGGGAATCAGCGCAAAAAGCCATCGAGTTGGATAACTCGTTGGCCGAAGGATATGACATGTTGGCTCGGGTCTATTCTCGCCAGCGGCAACACGATGATTCGGTGGCGACATTAGAGAAGGCGCTGTCACTGAATCCGAATCGAGCCGAGACATACCTAAGCCTCGCCAATACGTTGACCTTCGCCGGGCGCCCTCTAGAGGCGGTCCAAGCCACCCAGAAAGCCATGCGCCTTGATCCCTTCTATGGTTACATTGGCGACTTCTATCTCGGCCGAGCTCTATATTTTGCCAAACAGTATGAGGAGGCACTGTTGCCACTCAAGACATGTGTGGCGCGCGCACCAGAGTTTCCAGCGGGTTACATGTATCTCGCTCCCTTGTATGCGGAGCTAGGCAGAATGGAAGATGCGCGCCACGCGGTTGCCAAGCTCCTGGAGCTAGCGCCGAGATTCACTATCGAGGCGTCCGTACAGAAGCACCTTCCCTATGTCCCTGAAGCCAAGAGTCACTATGTACAGGGTCTGCAAAAGGCGGGAGTACCTGAGCGCTGAGAGAATTCGAGTGTTACGGATTTGCCCGTGCAAAATCTGGTCGAATGACGGCTCTTGACCATTTCGGACAATTTAACGAAATTTCCGCAACTACTGGTATTGGCCGGTTGGAGTCATTCGCACGGGCGGGGTCTGTCCCCATTCATTCTTTCCGGCCCCCCGCGGCTGACCACTCGAAGCCCGATATGGCCGCCAGCTCCTTTACAGGGACCACGCCAGTATGGCGGCGACCGTCGATGATCCAAGTTGGATAGTCCGTGATGTTGTTTGCGACGCAGGCGAGACTGTGCACGCCTTTGCGCCCGTTCGGCGTGCACTCGACGTAGGGCAACCGCTCGGCGGAGGCCTCGAACAACGCTTTCTGCTGCTTGCAGGCTGGGCACCAGTACGCGCCATAAAAGCGTGCGCCAGAATCGTGCAGGTGGATGGCGAGCGCTTTCAGGTACGGCTTCTCGGGTCCCGCGGCAGGGTCGAAGAGGCCGCTAAAATGCAGGAACAAACCGAACACGATCACGATGGCTGAGCCTACCGGGACCGGCAGCGATTTGGCCCACGTGTGCTCTTGCATGTGCGCGGGCCTGCGCACCAGTACCAGCACCAGCAGTGCATTCATGATTCCAAAAGAGGTAAGGCAGTAGGCGCAGGTCGCTTCGATCACAAACACCGAGACCGCGGTGAGATACCAGCTCACGGCAGCGCCGACGGTGGCGATGGTCAACGCCGCCCCCCAGGAGCTCGGGCGGGTACGCAGGCGCCACACCAGCCGCGCGAGCAGCGCGTAGGTCATGAGGCCCCAGAACGCAATCGGCACGCCCAGCAAGGTGGACCATCGGCTTTGCTGCACCAGGCCGCACTCGGAATCCACCCCGCAGTATGCTGGATGCTCGCCAAACCATGCGACGAACGTGAGGTATGACGTCAGCGCAATTCCGGCCAGAGTAAGCCCGAGCAGCCAGTGGTCGAGGGGATGCAGACCGCGCCCTCGGTTAACCCCGGCCTGGCTCTCCGCCACGTGAGCCTCGACGCGATGCCCTGTCCCCGGGGACTTGTCCCCGGATCCACGCTTCCTAGATCGGCGCTGCTTTCTCGACATATCGTTATCAATGGTAGATGCAATGCTTGGTTCCGCCAAGTGGCGAAGTCATGAGTACCGTACTGAAGCTACACTGCGAACTGGGCCTTGTTACGCGATTTAAAGAATCTCTATCAACGCATCCAGCACGGCGTTCGGTTGCTCGTCGAGCATGGAATGACCGCAATTTGAGAGCACGACCATGCGCGCGCCGGGGATGGTGTCGGCGAGCTTCCTGCCGGCCGCCGGCGGCGTCATGATGTCGCGATCGCCGATGATGACCAATGTCGGACAGCGCACTTTAGCGGCATGTGCCGGCCCGTCACTGTAATCGTTGCAGGCCTTGAGATCAGTATGGATCACGCCTGGGGCCGCCTGCTCCCACAGCCGCAACGCGGCGCCCGTTTTCCAAAGGCCCGGAGCACCGACGCCGCCGATTTGTCCGGCCTGACTGTGTCCCCAGATATTGAGCATGTCGATGGCGCTGTGCTGATTGTCGTGAGCGGCGCCGAGCAGACGCTCGTGCACCGGCATCGGCGCAGAGGGCCCTATCAGCGCCAAGGCGCGCGTGCGTTGCGGATGACGAGCGGCTGCGGCCAGCGTGACCAACGAGCCCATGCTGTGGCCGACGAAGGCCGCCTGTTCGAGCCCAGCGGCGTTCAGCACCTCCGTCACCCAATCGCCCATGGCCTCGATGCTTGACAGCGGCGGGCCTTCGGAGCGACCGTGTCCAGGAAGGTCGACCGCCAGAACATTGCGGCCATGGCGCACGAAATAACGCATCGGTAATGGCCAAACGCTATGATCGAGACCAGCGCCGTGCACAAAGATGATGGATGGGCGCGTGTTTTCTAGAGCGCGACCGCTCGTAGCAACAAACGCAGTCTTTCCATTTACGTTTAGATGCATGGGCGACGGCTCTGCGCTCAGGCCTTTTGCGAAATGTAAAGCGCGCGCCCGAGATCCTCGATCAAATCGTCCGGGTCCTCGAGGCCGATCGACAGGCGCACCAGTCCCTCGGAAATTCCCGCTGCACGCAGGGCCTCCGCGTCCATGCGGTGGTGCGTCGTGCTCGCCGGATGGATCACCAGCGACTTGGCATCGCCAATATTGGCTAGATGCGAAAACAGGCGGAGGTTTTCAATGAAACGTTGACCTGCCGCGCGCCCGCCACGAACGCCGAAGCTGAGCACGGCGCCGCAACCGCGTGGCAGCAGGCGTTTGGCGAGGGCATGGTCCGGGTGATCCGGCAGCTCGGGATAGTTCACCCACTCGACGCCCTTGTATGAGCTCAGGAACTCGACGATACGGCGCGTGTTCTCGATGTGCCGCTGCATGCGCATGGACAAGGTTTCCACGCCCTGAAGCAGATGAAATGCGGTGGTCGGCGCCATACAGGCGCCGAAATCGCGTATGCCTTCACGTCGCGCCCGAGTGATGTAAGCGGCAGACCCGAAGTCTTCGACAAAATCCAGACCGTGAAAGCCCTCGTACGGCTCCGTCAGCCCCGGAAACTTCCCTGAAGCCTCCCAGTCAAAGCGCCCGCCGTCGACGACGATGCCTCCTAGGGCAATACCGTGACCGCCCAGGAACTTGGTTAGCGAATGGAGCACGAGATCGGCGCCGAGCTCGAAGGGGCGGCATAGATAAGGTGTGGTGATCGTAGAGTCGATCAGCAGCGGCACCGCGGCACCGTGCGCGACCTCGGCAATCGCCGGAATGTCCAGCACTTCCATGCCCGGGTTGCCGACGGTCTCGCCGAACAGCAGCCGGGTATTAGGGCGAATGGCGGCGGCGAATCCTCGCGGATCGCGCGGGTCCACAAAGGTGGTCTCGATACCGAAGCGAGGCAGGGTATAGGCCAGCAAGTTATGCGAGCCGCCGTAAAGCGAGCGTGATGAAACGATATGATCCCCTGCGCCGACGATGGTGGCGATGGCGAGATGCATCGCAGCCTGGCCGCTTGCCGTGCAGACGGCGCCCACGCCGCCTTCGAGCGCGGCAATACGTTCCTCGAGCACGGCGTTGGTTGGATTGGAAATGCGCGAGTACACGTGGCCGGCGCGCTCGATGTTGAACAGGCCGGCGGCGTAGTCGGTGTCACGAAAGACGAACGATGCCGTCTGATAGATCGGCGATGCCCGCGCGCCGGTCACGGGGTCCGGCTGCTGGCCCGCATGCAGGCTGAGCGTGTCGAAGCGGGGGTACTTGGGGTCGGCCATAGCCAGTCCTCCTCGATGATGGGCGGCTACGCGCATTATTCGCCGGAGTCGGTGCCCTGTATAGCGCGGCGCGCACGGTGGGTCAAAAAGGCATCGCCACTGTAAATGGCGAGCGCGATCCAGATGCAGACGAAGGTGACCAGATGTGACAGTGTGAAAGGTTCGTCGTACAACAGCACCGCGAGCAAGAAGTTTAAGGTAGGCGCGAGATACTGCATCAAACCGACCGTGGACAGCGCGAGTCGCTGGGTCGCCTGGAGAAAACAGAGCAGCGGCACCGCGGTAACGAAGCCCGCCGCGACCAGTAGCAGATTTGTCCCTACATCGCTGCGACCGAAGGCGCCATGACTGCCGAGCAAGAGCAGAAATGTCACCGCGAGCGGGGTCAATAATATAGTCTCCACCGTCAGCCCCGACATGACATCGACCCGCGCCTTCTTGCGCAGCAGGCCGTAAAAGCCGAACGAGAATGCGAGCGCCAAGGCGATCCAGGGAAGCACACCGTGCGCAATCACGAGGTTGAGCACGCCGACGGCCGCGAGCGCCACCGCTAGCCGTTGCCAGACGTTGAGACGCTCGTGCAGGAACAGCATGCCGAGGAACACGTTGACCAGCGGGTTGATATAGTAGCCGAGGCTTGCTTCGAGCAGGCGGTTTTGCTGGATCGCCCAAATAAAGATGAACCAGTTGATCGACACGAGCAGCGCGGTGGCGGCATAAAACAGCAGCCTTTGGGGATTCCCGAGCTCACGCGAGAGCTCGCGCAGGCGTCGTCGCCACAGCAGCAAGACCAACATCAGGATCATGGCCCAGATCACGCGGTGAGCCATCACCTCCAGCGCCGGTACGTGCCCGACGGCCTTGAAATAGAGGGGCGTCAGGCCCCAGAACCCAAATGCGCCGAGTCCGTAGAGAAAGCCGGTCAGTTGCGAGTCAGGCGGCGGAGAGGCCGACATCGAGGACGGGGCGTTAGCCATAGCGCGCGATTATAGGTCTGCTGGAAGCGCGATGGGTGCGGAGCGCACGGCGGAATAGGCCACAAAGAAAGCTAGAATCCTTTTTAGGACTCGTCAATAACTGTTTGAATTGAAATTATAAAGTTTACTGACTACCGCGCCAGGTTTGATCATGCGGCTTTAACAGCTTGCGCACGGCGCCTGACACCGCCACCTCGCCGGCCCCCGAGTAGGCTTCATGGTTGGCCTCGATATCGCGCAGCCTGTAGCGATAGTTGACCATCAGGCCGGCGGAGTGACGCAGTCCCTTGGGGGAGATGTCTGCCAGCCAGTTGATGCGTTCGACGCGGGCACCGTTGCTGAGGTGAAAATGGGCCACGCGGTCCAGGGCACGCCCCTTTCTTTTTTCCTTCACCAGGTAATTGGCGCAGACCCGCATCAAGGGCTCCTTCAATGCCGCCACCAGGCGCGGGTCGCGAGACCAATTGGGCGTGGACAGCAGCTCGCGCATATCGCCTTGACGGCTGTCGGCGGCGAAAAGCGTTTTCAACGAGTCTCTCTCGGCGATGGTCAGCACCTCCTCCGGACGGGTCTCCAGGACGGTGTCGAGGTAGCGCCGAAATCCCGGTATCGGAGACAGCGTGGCAAAGATCTTGAGCGCGGGCAGCTCCTGGACCAAGTGGTCCACGACCCGCTTGATGAGAAAACTGCCGAAGTTCACACCTTTGAGCCCTGTCTGCGTGTTGGAAATCGAGTAGAAGATGGCCGTGTCCATGTCCCGCGGGTCCGCCGTCGGGACTCGCTGATCCAGCAGTGCCTGGATGCTGTCGGCCATGCCGGACACCAACGCGACTTCGATAAAGATCAGCGGCTCGTCCGGCATGCGCGGATGGAAGAAAGCATAGCAGCGGCGGTCCGGACTCAAACGATGCTTTAGATCCTCCCACGACTGGATCTCGTGCACGGCTTCGTAGGCAATAAGCTTTTCGAGCAGCGCGGCAGGCGCATCCCAGGTAATGCGCCTGAGCTCTAGAAAGCCAACGTCGAACCACGAGGTAAGCAGGGCGCGCAGGTCATCGTCGAGGCTTTGCAACATTAGATGGCCTTGAGCGTAGCTCATCAGGTCGGTACGCAGATCGACCAGGAACTTGACCCCTGCGGGGAGGGAGTTGAATTGCGTCAGGAGCTTGAGCCGGGGCGGCGTGAGGATCTCGCGCAGGCGCGCTTCGGTCTTGAGCGCATGTTCCAGCTTGTCGATTTCGTGAATCTCGCGGGTGGCCCCATACAAGGCCTTGCGGTCCACGGCGAATTCACCCGCCAGCAGCTCCAGAAAGCGCTTGCGCCCCGTGTCGTTGAGGCCCAGATAGCACTGGCCCAGGGCCGCTGCCCGGGCCCGTGCCGACACCTCGCCGCCTCTGCTTTCCAGACACTCCCGCATCTGGTTCAGCAGGGGCTCGCAGTCCTCATCGGGTAGGTCCGGGCGCAGTGGCGGCATTTCCCCTGCCCGTGTGGACTGACTAATAGCGCGCCAGGCGCTGCGAAGATTGCCCAACGTGCGCTGGAGTATGCTGCCGGCTTGGGAAGGGCTCATGATGCTATGTTCTCAAAATGCCAACAAACGCCAAAGTTTTTGCAGGTTTCAGCCAGCGGGTCGATTGGTCACGGCCGCCTGTCTAAACACCAGTTTAGCATCCTAGTGCACCGCACCATCCGACGCCTTGATCGATATCATGTGGGCGCGGTTGCCATGCCAGGGATCTTGCGGGTCGTCTATAGTTAGAGATGTTAAAGAATAACGCAGGACAGGTGGTCCGCATAAGCCATTGTGTTTCAAAGCTTTTTGACTTGGACGGGCGGGGGAGAAACACAGGTAGAGAATATGTATTGGCGGACCATGGTGGTGCCACGATGGCTGCAAGCGGGTCTAGTTGCGGTCGCCGTTTCCCTGATTTCGTCTGTCGCGCAGGCCTTGGGCGTGGGCGAGCTCCGGGTGTACTCCGCCCTGGATGAGCCGCTTTCTGCCGAAATTCCACTGACGCCCAGTGGGCCCAAGGAAACCAAGACCCTTCAGGCCCGCTTGGTAGCGCGGCCCGATTTTGACGTAGCGGCCGATGCGATGGCGCCAATCTCGGGGGAAGTCAGGGTCAAGGTGGCGCAACGCCCTGACGGCCAGCACGTGCTGAAGCTGTACTCCGAGCACCCGGTGCGCGAGCCGTACATACGGTTCCTGCTGCAGCTCGATTGGGCCGGAGGCCGCCTCACACGCGAATTTGTGGCACTCATTGACCCTCGCCATCTCAGACCAGCGGAGTCCACGGGGTCCCAGGAGGCAGAGCCCGAGGCAGAGAGCGCCCTCACCATGACTGCCGAACCTAGCGGCGTCGCCGTGGAGCCCACGTCGTCGGCGGAAACGGCAGGGGCGCCATTATCCGAGCCCGCGGCCCAAGCCGAAACTGTCTCGCCCGCAGCGCCGACCCCGGCTAACGCAGGCGCGGTGCCGTTGACGCCTGCTTCGAAACCGGCGGCCACTAAGAGAACAGAACGCGCGGCTGCGGCCGACGATGAATCGACTGCGGGAATGAAACCTAACGCCGATGAACAGCGTGAACGTCTCGCGTCGGAAATCAAAGCCTGGGCGAAGGCACAAGAACAGAATCGACCCACAGACCAGGCCGCTTCTACTGACGTCCAGGAGCCGGCGAAACAGCAAGTGGATGAGAGCAAAACGGTGCAAGCGACTGCCGCAACCAGGGCGGCCGCCAACAAGGGCGACACCGCCAACGACAAGGCGAGCGGCGTGAAAAAGAGCGCGACTCCTGCCGCAGCGACCGATATACCGCTCTTACAGTGGACGCGCGAGAACGTCGGCCGTTTGCTGATGGTATTTGTGGCTGTGCTTGCCTTGATTGCGGGTACGATCGCTGCCGCGTGGGCCGCTTTATTCGCGTGGAAGCGCTGGCGCCCGCGCACGTCACAAGGAATCAGATACGGAGAGCGGCGCAGGGGCGAGGGACGCCGCCGTCAGTTTCTGCCCGTGGCGATAGAGAGGCGCCGCGGACCACGCCGCGATTCCGACCGTGTGGTGTCCGAAGTCGGCGTGATTCACGCAGGTGACGAACACGACGATGACGTCGGGCATTTTGAGACAAACGCGGAAGAACCGACAGAACTGACATTGCAAAAAGCCGTTGCCACACATCCTCATCAGCATAGTCTCAAAGTCAAGTTGCTTGGGCTCTATTATCAAAACGAGAAAAAGCAGGCGTTTGAGTCGCTGTTGAACAGGCTGTACGCCGATTTGCTGGAGATGCCGGATGCGGAACGGCAGGTGGCGTCAGCGTTCGATGACTTGGTGCAACAGAGTCTGAGCGAGCAGCGGCAAGCCGAGCAGGACATACCGCAAACTGATGAGAATGAGCCATCGATCATCACCGGTATTGTGACAGGCCATTTGCGTTACCCATTACCGGAAGAAGACATCCACGAGGCAGTGACCATCATACCCCATGCGGAGCCCAGGGTGCCGGAGGACGGCATACCGGTATTGGATGCTGGCGAGAAACCTAGTGAGACTGCAGATCCGAAAGACGCTGAGCCAAACGAAGCGAATGTAGACAAAGGTGTGGACTGGGACAGTGACAAGGACATCATTGCAAAAGACCCGGATATGGTCAGCAAAAGTGACTCGGCTTCGGAAACACCCGAAGAGTCGGCAAGGGAGGACAAGAATGCCGGCTTGGAGCAACTGTCTGTAGATGATTTGGTCGATATCGGCAGCGCCGATGGAGACGCGCTCCTCGACAGCATCGAGTTCGAGCACGTAGATGTACCCGGTGCACCCGACGTCGGCAATCGCCGCTCCAGGTCGAAGGGCAAGAGTCAGGATGATCCGGCAAATCATGGTCGGCGGAAAAAATCGTCCGCCAAGGACGGTGACCGGCGTCGGCAATGGCGCGACCCGGCGATCAAAATCGATCTGGCCAAAGCCTACATCGATATGGGTGACCCCGAACGGGCGCGCCACATCCTGGATGAGGTGCTCGCCAACTGGCAGCGTGGCGACGGCACGGACGGGTAGTTTCGAGCGAAGACTAAGAAAATCAATATATTAATGCGCCTCCCGTGGCCGGCGAGCCGCGGCTTTCCCTGATCTACGCCTAAAGCGGCGGTGCTCAACCCGACCGCGATGGCACGGGTATACTACGGCGCTATGAAATTTCCTCGCGCCATACGCCTCGATGAGTCGGATGTCCAGGTGTACCACAGGCCGGCGACGCCTGGCGAGTGGGCCGTTCCGGGCTCGTTCGCATTCGTCGACAAAAAGCCGACGGAATTGGAGGGCAAGCTGCTGCAAGCCTTTAACCACGGTTTTCTCGGAACAGAGTCCTTCGGCTGGAGCACGCTGGTCGAGGTAGCCGAGATCAGCGACAGCGAGTACCAGAACGTGATCGACCGTCTTGCCGCTCACTTCGTGCAGAATTACGGCGCACCGGATGTCCCGACCGCACTACCGGCGGCCCGCGAAGAAGCGAGTTTTGCCGCCAGCATTTGCGATCACGATCTGCACACACTATTGATGGTCGAACGCGAAGCGGGGGAGGATGGGATCGTAGAACGTTTCAAGGTCGTAAGATTGAACGCTGCCGACCACAGCAAGATGAAGCTGTGGGCATTGGAACAGAATGAAGATACCGACTAAGCGTCTTAATCATTGCCAAAATATTCGGGCACGTTTGTGTTTCTCGTTACGTGGTTCTTGCATGAGGTGCCCGCCATTCACGTACTAACAATAAAATCGTCCATCTGATGTCTGTCGACGTTTCGCAAATGCTCTTTGTGGGCACGCAGAAGGGATTGTTTCGGCTCTTTGCCGATGCCGGGCGTAAACGCTGGCGCGTGGAAGGGCCCCAGATTGCAGGTTACGAGATTTTACACACCTTCTTCGACTATCGTGACCAGCGAACAGTTTACGCCGCCGCGAACCATGCTGTGTGGGGAACGCATATCTATCGCAGCGAGGATGGTGGCAAAAGCTGGAAACCGGCAGGGCCCGTGCCGCGCCACGCACGCGAGCTGTATGAGCAGGGCGTGGACGCGGTTTGGTATCTGGCGAGTGGACACGTCTCGGACCCACAGATCATTTACACAGGTATCGCGCCGCCGGGGTTGTTTCTGAGTCGGGATCGCGGAGAAACATGGACCCCGGTGGCGAGTCTGAACGAACACCCCACACGCAACACATGGGAACCTTCACGCGGAATATTTGCCATTCATTCCATCCATATCGACCCGTTACGCCCGAAGCGATTGTATGCCGCTGTTTCGGCCGGTGGGGTCTACCGCTCGGATGATGGCGGACAAAGCTGGCTCGCCGCCAATCGCGGCGTCAGGGCGGAAAATCTGCCCGAACGCTATCCCGAAAGCGGGCACAACGTACACCGCTTGATCATGCACCCGGTGAATCCGGACCGACTGTACCGCCAGTGCTACAACGGCACCTATCGCAGCGATGATGGCGGCCAGACGTGGGAGGAAATTACGGCTGGCTTGCCAAGCGACTTCGGCTATGCGATCGCCGTGGATCCCCGTGATCCGGACACGGTCTTTCAGATTCCCGAAGAAAGCAGTCACATGCGCACGACCGTCGGCGGTAAGCTGCGCGTGTACCGCAGCCGCAATGCAGGGCGAGATTGGCAAGCACTGACCCACGGACTGCCGCAAGAGCACGCCTACGTCACGGTCCTGCGCGAGGCTATAGACACGGATGGACGGGATCCGTGTGGTGTTTACTTCGGAACCTCGGGCGGCCACCTGTTCGCCAGCTGCGACGCCGGCGAACACTGGGAGCTGATTGCGAACTATCTGCCGCGCATACTCTCGGTGAAAGCGGTCGTGCTGGCGGACTGAGACTGTGACCGTGGAAGCATTGTTGGATCTGTTCTGTGCCCGAGCCGGTTTGATCTGCACGGTCGGCGCCGGCGGCAAGAAAACAACGCTTTATCGTCTGGCGGCATTACACTCTGGCCGAGTGGCACTGACGTCGACCGTTTTTATCCCGCCCTTTCCCAAGGACCTGCAGGCGACTGTGATCAGGGCGCCCAGCGAGCAGGTCGTCGCTGCCGTCTGTGAGGCCGCGCGAACGCACCGCGCCGTCGCCTATACGGGCGTGGTCACGAAGAAAGGGCGCTTCGAAGGGGTGGCGCCAGCGCTGGTGAAGGAGATCCATGAGCGCGCCGGTTTTGACGTCACCTTTGTCAAAGCCGATGGCGCGCGCACGCGCATGATCAAGGCACCGGCGGACGATGAGCCGCAGTTGCCGCCCGGCACGCGCTGTGTGATCCCCATCGTGTCCGCGGCGGCGATCGGTGCGCCGCTGAGCGAGCGTATCGCCCATCGACCCGAGCGGCTTGCCGAGCTCACCGGCGCTGAGATCGGAAAACCCCTGAAACCCGAACACGTCGCCGTATTGCTGAGCAGCGAGCAGGGGTTGCTTAAGGGCTGTGACCCCGCGCATGTCGTTCCGCTGATCAATATGGTTGACGACGCCGAGAGGCGGGAATTCGCGCGCACGGCAGCGCAGGAGGCGCTGCGCTTGAGTCATCGCTTCGATGTCGTGGTGTTGGCGTCCATGCGTGCCGCCGACCCGTTGGTCGAGGTGGTGCGGCGTTAGTTAGGTACCCGGAAGCGGCGACACATCGAAGGCGATGCTGATACGCGTGTCTTCGATCGCGAAGGGGACGGTGCGGTGATAGAAGTACGAGGGAAATAACAGCAGCAGCCCTTCTTTGGGCTGGAACAACCGCACGTGCGGCTCCGCTTGGCAGTGAAAGTGTTCCGGTGGACGACCGAACTCGATCCAGCCGGCGGGCCGCTGATCGGGCGCGTCGACCAGTTCGGGGACGCGCACGTAGTAGACGCCGCTTAGCCAGGCCGAGGGATGAATATGAGGCACCTGATGCCCCTGCGCGCCCAGGACGACGCCCCAGGCGGTGATGCGCAGACGCTTAGGCGGATGCGCCAGAAACGGGTGCGAGCCATCGGCCGGTCGTGAACGGCGATAGTCCTCGACCGCCTGGCGGATCTGGCTTTCCAAGGCGGCGATCGGGCCTTTTTCGGGTCCGAGTAACTCACCCGAATGCTTGCCGAAGCGGGTTGCATGTCTGCTCGGGGCAGCCACGAGGGTCGGGTGCGTTCCCACGTAATGCGCCAAGGCGGCATTGAAGTCGCTGAGGCTGGCGAAACCCGGCGGTGTCTGTAGTTCGGACGCCAGTATCAGCCGATCGAAGTCCACCAGCATGTTTGCCTGCTCGCGCTCACCGAGCTCGTGCAGGGCGACGGCCTTGAACGCGAGCACGCCAGTGTTGCCGGGATGCTGTTGTAGGTAGGCATCGCAAAGTGCCACCGCCTCGCGGCGCTTTCCCTGTTGTAGCAGCACGTCACCGAGGTTGGCGTGAACCTGGGCGTTCGCCGGCTCGAGCTCGATCGCGCGCTTGTAGGCGGCGACCGCTTCGTCCGCCTCGCCAAGTTTGTGCAAGGCGTAACCGAGGTTGATGTGCGCTTTTACGTAGTCGGGACTGAGCTCGAGTGTGCGGCGGTACTGCGATATCGCCTCGTCGAGGTGGTCGCGTTCTTGCATCACGATGCCGAGATTGTAGTGGGTGTCGGCGAAATTGGGATTGATTTCCAAAGCTCGGCGGTAGGCGGTCTCGGCCTGATCAAGATCACCTAACTCGTAGTAGGCGTTGCCGATGTTGTTGTGGACGGCGGCGTTTTCCGCTGCTGGCTCCAGTGCTTGCTGATACGCCGCTATCGCTTCTTCGAGTGCGCCAAGCGCCTTCAGCACATTGCCCAAGTTCAGGAACGCCTCGGGGAAGTCCGGTTTGAGCTTGCCGGCCTTGCGATAAGCAGTTTCTGCTTCGTCCAGCCTGTCCACGGATTCCAACATAATCCCGAGATTGTAGTGAGCATCGAAATAGTCCGCGTTGATTTCAAGTGCCTGGCGATAGGCCGCCTCCGCTGCATCAAATCGACCGAGCGTCCTGAACATGTTGCCGAGGTTGTTATAGGCCTCGACGTGATCGGGTTTCGCCTCTATGAGCGTTTGCAGGGTGCGTAGCGCGGGCTCAACGTTGCCTAGATGGAAATGCGCGACCGCGCAAAGGTTGAGAGCATCAGGATTTTTGGGTTGCTTAGCTAGAATTTGCTGGCAAATGTGCAGCGCATCGCCGGCAGCCCCAGCCTGGAGCAGGCCAATGGCTTGGGACAACGAGGTCGTGACATCGCCGTTCGCCAGGCTGCCGTTGCCGGTGCCGCGGGTTTGGCGCTCGAGCTTGCTTAGACGGCGGCGCTCTCCACGATTCATCTGCAGTCGTTCTCAGCGTGTTGGCGAGTACGTGATTCTATCATTGGCTAAGGCTTGGACATGGCGGTGAGCAACGCGTTCTCCGTACCCGCACGCACCATCGCCTCGCACTGCTCGGCCGTAAGCTCGGTATTCACGGGCGCCGTTTCGGCGCGCATCAGGTTGTGGGCCAGCTCAACGTGCTGTCCGCTGTCCATGAGTATATGTGAAAGCTCGTGTGCGAGGGCGATCCCTGGATCACGTATGGCCTCGGTCACCCACACCGTGTCGCGCAACGTCGGCCGCGTGGCGCTATTGCTCTTTCCTATCGCTTCCGCATCGTAGGCATCGGCTTGCAAAGTATCGCGCATGAAATAGACCGTCGGTTTGGGTAACGCCAGTTGGCGCACGAGCTCCCTGGCGCCGGAATCGCGAAAATAGCGATTTTCTTCAGGCCCGGTTAACACGCGCACGTCGATGGTGGGTATGAATACGTCACAACGCGCCAGGATCGCCGCTGCCTGCTGTGAGTACCGCAGCAAGTCGTCGAGATTCCATTCAGTGGCTTCGAAGTAGGCGAATGTCGGTTTCAGGACGTAGCCGCGCTGTGGCTCCTCGCTGCTTTCACCATAAAGCGCGTTGGCCTTAAATGCGTGGCGCGCGACTTGCTTCACGTCAGCGGCATCGGACACCGGCAAAAAGCGGTCGGCCCGATCGGGCCGTGGAATGAAACCTTGGTTTACATCAAAGCTTCGCTCGCGAAGCGACGGCAGCGTGCGCTCGAAGATCGCAGTCTTCAGCTCCGGTGCGCGCCATTGGGGTTGTTTGCCGAGCAGACGCGCGGCGAGGGCCGTAATTCGTATCGCCGCATAACTCGAGCCAGACGCGGGCTGTTGACGTCCGTCGAATCCCGTCACGGTCAATCTTTCTGCGGGCACCAACAGATCCACGGAGCGTTTCCCCCAATTGGATCCGCGTGCAAGCTCGCCGGTGTGCTCTGCGGATGTGACGACAATCGCATTGTCTAGCTGCAAAGCTGCTGGATACACCGGTTGTGTGTCGATGTCGCGACCGTCATTGCCGGCGGATACGACGAACAACATCTGCGGATGTGCTCGTGCTGCGGCAGCAAACGCATCCCACTCGTCACGCTTGTTGCTGCCCATGGAAATATTGACGACGACAATGCCCTTGGTTGCGGCATCGCGTATCAGATCGGTCATGCGGTTCATGTCAGAGCGGGGGTAGCGGTACGGCACGAGTCGGACCCTTGGCGCCTCGCGCAGCAACAAGGTTGCGGTCTTGGTGCCGTGGCGTTGTGGAAAGAACGGGGAGCGCGCGGGATTGGCATCGAATGGACGTCGGTCCATATCCCAGTAGTCGTAACCGAGGATCTCACCATCGGCAGCGCGTGCCAGTCGCTCGCCGACTTCGGGTAGCAAGTAGTTTACGCCCGCATCGACGATGGCGACGGGTATGCCGCCCGGATCTTTGCCTGGCGGTACGGGCGGATTCAACGGTTCACGCACGCCAACGGGAGCAAGTGTTTCATTTAGGTGCTCGATGGCGATCGGTTGTGGCGAGTCGTGGTCGTACAGCAAGCGGCGCGCCAGGCGGATGGTGCAGCGCGCATCGGCGACCACTGCGAGCTCGGCGCGGGCGCTGCCGCCTTTGGCAGGCGCCCAGTACTCGGCGACCACGCGGCGCAGCTGGGCACGGGGCGCGATGCGTTCGACCTTGATCTCGGCCCCGTGCGGCAAGCGAAAGCGCCGTTGCCAGCCGATCACCACGCCTCGCACGACGAGCGCCTCCTCGGCGATGGCCGTGCTTCCGGCAACGCCGGCGGCCATCTCCGCAAGGCTCGACGATGGTGCCTCGCAGCTGACGGTGACGAACTGGCGCAGCGACGCTAGCGCATCGCCGGCATCGGTCGGTGCCGCGGCTCCGGACACAGGCCAGAGCAACAGCGCTGGGGCCAGCCAGCGCGCCATGGCCAAAGAATGCCTTTTCGGAGGAGCAAGCTCGTTTCTGCCGGACATCACGGGCGACAGTATGTGCCCGACCCTCGGCTTGCGTCAAAGTGCAGCCGTTGTGCTGCTGGCACGGGTGATGCGAGTGAAACGCCGTTGCCATACGGACTCTAGGGTTTGGTGTCAGGTGGCATCGCAGAAATAAGATCAACCGAAGGTGTTCATGGTGAACACATAGAGCCCAAGGCCGGCGACAACCCAAGCAGGGATCGCACCCATTTCCTTAGTGCCAGGAGGTCTACGGCTGCGAAGCGCGAGCGCCGGTGCTGGCAATCGATGCGCCGAGCCAGTAGCATGGTGCGGACGCCATGCCCAAACTCTCTCATCTCAACGAAGCCGGTGAAGCCCGCATGGTCGACGTGGGTGATAAGCCGGTGACACACCGTACCGCGGTGGCCGAAGGCCGAATCCGCATGCAAGCGCAAACGCTGGAGCTGATCGCAAGCGGTGGCCATGCGAAAGGCGATGTCCTCGGCGTTGCCCGCGTCGCCGGCATCATGGCAGCCAAGAAGACCGCCGATCTGATTCCGCTGTGTCACCCGCTTTCGCTGACGCGCGTGGACATCGAGTTGCGACCTTTGGCCGAGGAGGCTTGTGTCCATTGCCGTGTCACGGTGGAGACGCAAGAACGTACCGGTGTGGAAATGGAAGCGCTCATGGCGGTCGAGATTGCGCTGCTGACGATCTACGACATGTGCAAGGCGGTGGATCGGGGCATGACGATTGGCGACGTGTGCCTGCTGGAAAAGTCGGGCGGCAAGTCCGGTAGCTGGAAGCGGTCGCGTAATCAGCCGGACGAATGACGAGCTCGCCGAGTCTCCCAGGCGTTTACGAACTTGTCGTCCACGAGGCTCTTGATAGCGTCGTGGAAGAAGCAAAGCGTCTGGCGCGCGACGGGGCGGAGGAGGGTACCGTCGTTTGGGCGAAAGAGCAGACGGCCGCGCAAGGCCGCCTGGGCCGTCCCTGGCTATCACCGCCCGGGAGCCTGCAGTGTGCGATCATCCTGCGACTCGATGACCCCCCGGATGTGGCGGTGCAAGTGAGCTATGTGGCGGCGGTGAGCCTGGCAGCGACGATCGCCCACTTCGTCATGCCGCAGACCGAGCTCCGCTTCCGTTGGCCGAATGATGTGCTGTTGTATGACGCCAAGGCGGCAGGCCTGTGGCTGCATGCGGCGCCCGTGCACGAGGGTGTTTACCCATGGCTGGTCGTCGGCGTGGGCGTGAACGTCGACATCGCCCCTGAAGAACCCAAGCAGCCGGTGACCAGTATGCGTTTTGAAGGGGGTGCGGATACCTCGGCCGCCGAGCTCCTCGAGGTGTTCAGCCGTAACTTTTTGTCGTGGATCAATCGCTGGGCGGACGAGGGCTTCAACACCTTGCAGCGAGCGTGGTCGCTACGACCCAATGGGCTCGGTCAACCGATCACGTTGCAGCTCAAGTCTGGAACGCTCGAGGGCAACTTTGCCGCGCTCGACGATGACGGGAGCATGCTGCTGGAACTCGCGGACAAGCGGCAGCAGCGCGTCAGCCTGCGCGAGTTCTTTGATATCTAGGATATGACGGCCGCTTGGAAAAAACTGACCGGTCGATGCAAGCACATGAGTCTGGGCGTCGGTTGCGAAGACGAGTGTTCCAATCATGGCTAAATTGCGCACAGTCCTGATCGCGTGCGGTCTCACGCTGACGCTCGCGGCACCCGCGGAGCCCCTCACATCGCAAGAAGCCGCGAATCAAGCGATGTTGATGGCTGCGGAGGCGGGGCGGGATGATTTGGTAGCCTACATGCTCGACCGCGGTGCCAAGGTCGAGACACGTGACAAGCGCCCGCTTGAGCTTACCGCCTTGATGCTCGCGGCTGCCAACGGACATGCGAAGGTCGTCAAGCTATTGCTTGCACGAGGCGCCGATAGCGATGCGCGCGCCGTCGACAACTCGACGGCGCTGATGCAGGCTGCATTGGCAGGCCACGCTGAGATTGCCAGGTTGCTTTTGGCAGGCGGCGCCGACATCGACGCGCGCGAAGGGCGTTACGGCAATACCGCCTTAATGCTCGCCGCCAAAGGCGGGCATGAAACAATTGTTCGGTTGCTGCTAAAGCATGGTGCCAATCCCAACACGGCGGGCCTGAAGAACGGCAATACGGCCTTGATGCTGGCCGCCGGGGCGCCGAACGCGAAGCAGACGATGATAGAACTGATTGTCGGGGGCGCTGATGTCAATGCGCGTGCGCGCGATGGCTGGAGTGCACTGATGGCGGCCGCAGAGGCCGGTCGAGCCGCTATCGTGGAGCTGTTGCTGGCGAACAAGGCCGCGGTCAACGCGCAGACCAAGGATGGGCGTACGCCCTTGCTGCTCGCAGCGGTGCGCGGCGATGCCGCGAGCGTCGAAGCGCTATTAACAGCGGGCGCGCAAGTCAGCAAACACAGCGATGACGGTGCCACGCCATTGGGAATGGCCGCGCTGGGTGGACACGGCGCGATCGTCGAACAGTTACTTGCTAAAGGAGCGAATGTCGATGATCCTGCAAGAAATGGCGAAACGCCGTTGATGTTGGCTGCTAAGGCGGGACGGTTAAACATGGTCACGTTCCTGTTGCGCCACGGGGCAAACGTGAATGCAACAGACAAGTTGCGAGGCAACACCGCGCTGATGTTGGCGGCCAACCGCGGCCTACTCGACGTGGTGAAAACGCTGCTCGCCGCCGGCGCCCGCGTAGACATCCGTGCCAAGGATGGCTGGACAGCCCTTGCTGCGGCTGAGATGATTGGTGACACGGAGATCGTCGAATTGATCAAGCGGGCAGCAAACGCGCCCTGACGTCGCATCATGAGCTGGGCCATGCCCAGGCCATTGATATACTTAGTCTTTTAGGGTCAGCGGAGATCGGGAGCGATGACTAAGGAACCGAGACTCAATCGCAGAAATTTCGTCAAGCTGTGCGCGTCAGCGGCGGCCATGATCACGGCGAGCCCGCGTTTGTTGGCGCAAGACGGCGGCACGGTGCGTCGGTATCAACGCACCAAACTCGTGGATGCGCAGAAGAAGCCGATCAAAGTGACGGACCTTGTGGAAGGGGAAAATTATTTGTTTCACTATCCCTTCGTCAGCACACCGTGTTTTCTTTTGGACCTTGGACAGCCGACGGCGCAACAGGCGTTATTGAAGACCGAAGACGGCCGGTCTTACGTATGGCAGGGTGGCGTAGGGCCAGCGCGTTCAGTGGTGGCGTTCTCCGCAATCTGCGCCCACAAGATGACGCACCCCGCGCGCGCGGTTAGCTTCATCAACTACCGGCATAAACGCGTGAATTTCGTCGACAAGGACAAGAAGGATGCGCAACGGGAGAGCGTTATTTACTGCTGCTCGGAAAAGAGCGTGTATGACCCGGCCCAGGGCGCGCGCGTGCTGGGTGGGCCCGCACCGCAACCCCTGGCGGCGATCTTGCTCGAGTACAACGCGGCGGACGGATCGATCGACGCGGTCGGTACCTATGGCGGGGAGATGTTCGACAAGTTCTTCGAGGAATTCGGCTTCCGCCTGCAACTCGAGCATCGCGTGACCAACGTGCGTGCGGCCGTCGACAAGACAACGCTTGTCATGAAGCTTAGCGATTACTGCGCCACGCAGGTTCTTTGCGGATAGATGGATCTTTTGGCTAAGTCTTACTGCAATGCTTCTTTATCGAGTGCGCGGTCAAACAGCTTCACGAGTTTGTCATGACCGGTAGCACGTGCGACCATCAACGGGGTACGTTCTTGACGGTCTTTGGCTAGAAGATCGGCGCCGTTGGCGATTAGGAGCTGCGCGATTTCGAATTGATTCCTTAGCGCAGCATAGTGCAGGGCAGTAGCGCCATTATCATTTCTTGCATTCACGTTGACCGACTTCGATGTCAGCAACATGCGCACGACATGAAGGCGTTTTTCATATGTGGCGCGCATAAGCGGCGTCCAGCCGTATATATCCGCCAGGCCGGCATTTGCTCCCTGATCGAGCAATAACCTTACCAGCGCGTCATGGCCCATTACCGCAGCGATCATCAAGGCAGTCCACCCGGTGGAGCTCTGCGTGTTTACGGCGGATCCACGTGCCAGTAACAGCTTTATGGGCGCGGTATCGCCAAGCACCGCGGCGTACATAAGTGCCGTACCGCCGCGCGTGTTGGTAATGTCAACGGTTGCCCCCGCATCGAGCAAGGTGCGGATGAGGTCGAGGCGACCCTGCTGTGCCGCCAACATTAAGGCAGTCTTGCCGTCAGTGGCCGAAAGGTTAACGTCGACGCCGTGCTTTAGCAGACGCTCAATCGCAGGCACATCGCGCTTACTGATCGCCCGCACCCAGTCCTGGTCGAGGGAGGCCGAGACAGCGCTCATGCTGACCAACAAGCAAAATGCGCTGAGAATTTGCGCCAGTTTCATGATACTTGCTTAGTCGTTGCCGTCAGCACACCTACGCTCTTGCGGTATCGAGCGACTTTGTCCCCGCAGACAGACATGTTTGTAATCAGTATTTCGCCCAAGCCGCGGCGATAGTGTGGGCTCACGCCGCCGGGGTGTTTTGCTGCACCCATCGCGCGCGCTCTTCGATAGACTCCTTTTTCCAAAACGGGGCCCGCGATTTGAGCTCTTCGATCAGATAACGACAGGCCTCAAAGGCCGGACCCCGGTGAGCCGACCAGACGGCAACGAGCACGATCGGATCATTTGGGCGCAGCTCACCGACGCGGTGTATGATCAACGTGTCGAGAATATCCCAACGCGTCTTGGCCTCTTCACTGATCTGGCGCAAATGTTTCTCCGTCATCCCGGGATAGTGTTCCAGTACCATGGCCTGAACACTCTCGCCGTCATTGTAGTCGCGCATCGTGCCGACGAAGCTCGCGGTAGCGCCATATTTACCAGCTTGCCGAAAGACCGTTTGCTGATGATCTTGCAGCTCGTCCCAAGGATCAAATGGGCGGTCGCGTACCTCGACGCGCATCTCAACCTCCAGTGACAGGCGGGAAAAACGCGATCTCGTCGCCGTCCTTCACCCGTTGTTTCAAATCTGCGTACTCCTGGTTGACGGCCACCCGCACGGTTCGTGGCAGCGGCTGATCGCCCGATACCCGTGCCCACACCTCGGCGACCGTCGTGAGCCCGTCCGCATTGAGGTCCTCATCAGCCCGGCCCATGCGGTCGCGCATGCCAGCAAAGTATTTGACGTGAATCGGCATGGTAGCGCCCTACGCTCCGGTAGATGGTATAAAAATAGTCACTATTACGTCCACCGGCGCCTAGGCACGGCCATCGTTGGGAGTCGCAGGGCGCAGAGTCCGCTGACGCAGGTCGTAATGGCTGACCACCTCCGCCAGCGCCGCCTGCGCATCGTAGCGGGCCGAGGCTCGGACCAAGGCGTCGTGGCGCACGGCATCGGCCAGCAGGTCGTCGAAGCTGGCGCGCTGCTCGTCGTTTATCGGGTTCTGCTGGGAGTGCAGCACGCGAAAATCATCGTCGCTGAAAAACCAGCAGAGCCGGTGCTGTCGGCAAAGTAATTGAACGGTATCAAAGTGTGTGCGGACCTCACCCGGCGTCAACAAGACTTCGCCCGTAAGCGGATCATCGGGTAGCGTGGCGACCTCGAAACGCAAAACGATTACGGATGCCTGCGGCAAGGTCAGCAGGTCGGCTTCGACAGAGACAGCGAGCGGCCGTTCGGCCTTGGCCAGAATGCGACGATCCCGTCGTGATTCGGGTCCGGCCAAGTGAAAGAACACAGTCGTTTCCCAATCGTCTCTGTCCAGCTTGACGGGCATGCATGTCACTGTAGCCCCACTGGCTTGCATAGCTGCGCGCACGGCTTGGGGAAAGGTGTTCATGGCTTGTTAAAGAGGGGAGAAGCTATTGCAATATTTCATACAGTTCCTAGCGCCCTGGAAGCAAGGCAGAGAACGCAGAGAATGTTCGAACATAAATCAGGTAGTGTTTTATCCGCGTACTTAGCGTCTCTGCGACCTCTACGGTTACGCCAGGGCACAATGATGCGCTCCGCGGTCTTCAACTTTGAGACGCGTTTTACAAAAAAGACAGGCCTGCATGCGTGCAGGCCTGTCACTTGCGATCGCGTACCTGTAAGAACTACGATACGGCAGCTTAATGATCAGCTTTTCTTGGCTCCCTTGAACCACAGGTCGTGGTGTTGCCGCGCCCACTCTTCGCTGACCGCGCCCTTCCACATGCCCTCGAGTGCCCCCTGCGTTGACAAGCCGAGGTAGATGTGGCCGATCACGATACAGGTCCAAAGCACGCCGGTTACGGCGTGAATGACATTGGATAACTGCATAGTTTCGCGCATGCCTGAGCCGATCCACCCAATGAGGTAGAGCCCGGTGACCGACACGGTGATACCCAGAAGAACCATGCCGATCCAGAATACAAAAATCTTCTCACCGCCGTTAAAACGCTCCGCTGGGGGGTGCTTGTCCTTGGCTAGTAGACCGCCCACACCTTGCCGGAACCATTCCCAATCGACGCTCGTTGGAATATTGTCCTTGATCCAGATGATGATCATCAGTGCCGCGCCGATGATGAAAAATGGGCCAAGATAGTTATGCAGCAGGATCGAAAAATTGGCCCACGCCGAGAACCCTGAATAGCCCAACACTGGAATGAGCACGGCCCGCCCGAACAAGAGACTCAGTCCTGTGATCGCCAGAATGATAAACAGGATGGCCGTATACCAGTGCAAAATCCGCTCGCCTGCGTTGTAGCGTGCCACGGTCTTTCCCGAAGGCTGTTTTTCCAGCTTGACTTGACCGCGGTAGAAGAAAATGAACAAAAGCGCCCCAACGGTCACTGCCAGCACCCAGGGCATAATGTTAGCCACCGGACCATTTCGAGCTTGGCGCCAGTTCTGTCCGCCGTTTTGAATAAGAACGTTGGTCTCCGGTCCTTGCACGGCTGTGTAGCCGCTCACGCCGTCGCGCACGGCCCGCCAATAGTTGGCGCGCGGATTGCCTTGCTTGTCAGCGGCTGCTTGCGCCGACACCAGGTCTGTATAGAGGTAACTTCCAAGCGGCAAGACGAAGACGCCAAGAAACATAAAGACAAACGTCCATATCACTAAGCGTCGTTGACCCCGCGAACGACCTTCTGACTTGTTTCTTGCAAACACGCACATGACGCGGTCTCCCGTGGTTATCGATTAATTGGCTGGTTCGGTCTCGCGAACGCCGGCGGCAGTCAGCAGGCGCTGACGCAGTGCCTGCTGTTGCTCCGGTGGGCGTTCACGCTCGGTCTTCAACTGGTCCTCGGTTAGTACCCAAGGTTCCTCGATTCTGGAGCAACCCGTCAACGCCAGAATGCCCGCCACGACAAGCAGTAGACCGATGACCCTATTTTTCATGGTGCCCTCGCTCGCCGAGACAAGGGAATCGCTGTTGCCACTCGCCTTCACTGCAAACCGTTTGTGCAATGATTTCCCTTAGCGGTCGGGTTGAACCGCCGCAAAACGCTCCTTGAGCTGCTGTTGCAGCTCCGGTGAGCGCAGCTTAGCGACAAGCGGGTCTCGCGCACCTTTATAGACGCCAGGCTTGTACACCGTGACGTTCGGTGATTCATAGCACGCGGACAATGTAAATAGCGCGCCACCGATCACCAGCAACTTTAAGAGTTTACTGGACATATAGTGTCCTCCTTCTTGTTGCGGACGAGCCCAAAATCAAGCAAGGAGAGCAGGGGAGGGCGCCCGGTGGCCGCCCTCCCCACCTTAGGTCTAGGCCGGGTACGCGGTTTCCCAGCCCCAGGTCTTGGGCCTACCGCCACGACGGATGACCCGCTGGCGATAGATGTCGGCCACGAGATCCCCGTCACCGGCCAGCAACGCCTTCGTTGAGCACATCTCCGCGCACAGCGGCAGCTTGCCTTCAGCAAGTCGGTTGCTGCCGTACCGCGCGTACTCCTCGTTGGAGTTGTCGGGCAAGGGTCCACCGGCACAGAAGGTGCACTTGTCCATCTTGCCCCGCACACCAAAGGCGGATTGTTGCGGGTACTGGGGCGCCCCGAACGGACACGCATAGAAGCAATACCCGCAACCAATACACAGCTCCTTGGAGTGCAAGACAATGCCGTCGTCGGTGGTATAGAAGCAATCCACCGGGCAGACGGCCGCACAAGGCGCATCGGTGCAATGCATACACGCCACCGAGATGGATTTCTCGCCAGGCACACCGTCGTTTAGCACGACGACGCGTCGGCGATTGACACCCCAGGGCACCTCGTTCTCGTTCTTACATGCGACAACGCAGGCATTGCACTCGTTGCAGCGTTCCGCATCACAGAGGAATTTCATTCTAGCCATTGCTGTATCTCCTCTTTCCTAATCAGGCACGGGTGACTTTGCACAGAGAGCACTTCGTCTCTTGCATCTGAGTCACCGAGTCATAGCCGTAAGTAAGCGCCGTATTGGCAGCCTCGCCTGAGACGTATGGCACCGTGCCTTCCGGATACTTGTCCCGGAGGTTTTTGCCCTCGAGGTGTCCGGCAAAATGGAAGGGCATGAACACCACACCGGGAGCCACGCGGTCGGTCACCATTGCCATGACCTTGACCTTGGCACCTTCGGCGCCTTCCACCCAGATCTGCTGGCCGTCGGTGATGTTCAGGTTGTTCGCGTCTCTCGGATTGATCTCCGCGAACATCTCCTGCTGCAGCTCAGCGAGCCAGGGATTTGCCCGGGTCTCGTCGCCACCGCCCTCATACTCGACCAGGCGCCCGCTGGTAAGGATAAGCGGGTAGTCCTTCGAGTAGTCCTTCTCCTGGATCGACCAGTAACGCGTCGGCAGGCGATAGAACTTACGGTCGTCGTAGGTGCGGTACTTGTCGAGCAAGTCACGCCGTGGCGTGTACAGCGGCTCGCGATGCACCGGTACCGGATCGGGGAAGGTCCAGACCACGGCACGGGCCTTGGCATTGCCGAACGGCGCACAGCCGTGCTTGATGGCCACGCGCTGGATACCGCCCGAAAGATCGGTCTTCCAGTTCTTGCCCTCGGCCTGCTGCTTCTCCTCCGGTGTCAGATCATCCCACCATCCGAGTTGCTTCAGCACTTTGTCGCTGAACTCGGGGTAGCCGTCCTTGATCTCCGATCCCGCCGGGTACGAGCCATCGGCCAACAGGCTCTGGCCGTCGCGCTCCACGCCAAAACGCGCGCGGAAGCACAAACCGCCCTGTGCCACCGGCTTGCTGGTGTCGTAGAGCACCGGCGTGCCCGGGTGCTTGAGGTCGGCATTGCCCCAGCAGGGCCATGGCAGACCGTAGTACTCGCCGTCGATCGGACCACCTTTCGCCTGCAGCGTGTTCGGATCGAAGGTGTGCCAGTTCTCCTGATGCGCCTTCAATCGCTCCGGGCTCTGACCGGTGTAACCGATGGTCCACATGCCCCCGTTGAACTCGCGGGTGATGTCCTCGACCATCGGCTCATCGTTGTTCACCTTGACGTTCTTGGTGAACTCGGCACCGAAGCCCAGCTTCTTGGCAAACAGATACATGATGGTGTGATCGGGCTTCGACTCGAAGATCGGGTCGATCACCTTCGAGCGCCACTGCAGACTGCGGTTGGACGCCGTTACTGAGCCATAGGTCTCGAACTGGGTGCACGCCGGTAGCAGGTACATGTTGTCAGTACGATCGTGCATGACGGCTGTGGCCGTCGGCACCAGGTCGATGACGACTAGGAGGTCGAGCTTCTCCATGGCCTTCTTCATTTCCAGGCCACGGCTCTGGCTGTTAGGCGAGTGGCCCCAGAAGATCATCGCGCGGATATTGTCTTTCTGCGCGATATTGGCCTTTTCTTCCAGCACGCCATCGATCCAGCGCGACACCGGCATGCCCTTGGTGTTCATGGGCTTCACCGGTTTGCCCTTGGCCTCTTCGTAGCTGCCCTGATCGAAACGCGACTGCATCCACTCGTAGTCGACACCCCACACACGCGACCAGTGCTTCCAGGCCCCTGCGGACAGGCCGTAGTAGCCGGGCAGCGAGTGGCTCAGCACGCACATGTCAGTGGCGCCCTGGACATTGTCGTGACCGCGGAAGATGTTGGTGCCGCCGCCAGAGGTGCCCATGTTGCCGAGCGCGAGCTGCAATACACAAAAGGCACGCGTGTTGTTGTTACCGATGGTGTGCTGCGTGCTGCCCATGCACCAGATGTGAGTGCCCGGGCGATTCTCGGCCATCATCTGAGCGGCCTTCTTGCAGGTCGCCTCGTCGACACCCGCTACTCGCTCGACTTCAGCCGGGGTCCACTTCGCGACTTCAGCGCGGATCTGGTCCATGCCCCACACGCGTTGGCGGATGAACTCCTTGTCTTCCCAGCCGTTCTCGAAGATGTGCCAGAGGAGGCCCCAGGTGATCGGTACGTCCGTACCCGGGCGGATGCGCACATAGTGGTCCGCATGCGCCGCGGTCCGGGTGAACCGGGGGTCGATCACGACCAGCTTGGCGCCGCGTTCTTTCGCATAAAACATATGCTGCATCGAAACGGGGTGCGCCTCGGCCGGGTTACCGCCGATGATCATGATCGCCTTGGAGTGGCGGATGTCGTTCATGGAGTTGGTCATCGCGCCGTAACCCCATGTGTTCGCTACGCCGGCGACCGTGGTTGAGTGGCAGATACGCGCCTGATGATCGCCGTTGTTCGTACCCCACATGGCGTAGAACTTGCGGAACATGTAGGCCTGCTCGTTGCTGTACTTGGCCGAACCGAGCCAGTACACCGAATCGGGCCCCGACTCCTGGCGGATCTTGAGCAGCGTGTCGCCGATCTCGTTAATGGCCTGATCCCACGAGATGCGCTTCCACTTGCCGCCTTCAAGCTTGGTCGGATACTTCAGGCGCCGCTCGCCATGCCCCATCTCGCGCACCGACGCGCCCTTGGCGCAGTGGCTGCCGAGGTTGATGGGATTATCGAACGCGGGCTCCTGACCGGTCCATACGCCATTCTGGACCTCGGCATAAATGCCGCAGCCCACCGCGCAATGCGTACACACGGTTTTGACTTGCTTGATCGGCACGCCTGCCTGTTGCGGATTGACTTTCCCGGCGGCGCGCGCTTTACGCATCAATACCGGCGGCAACATGGTCGCCAACGCGGCCCCGCCCACGGCGATACCGGAACGGCGCAGGAAGGCACGCCGGTCGATGGCTTCGCCGGAGAAGGAGGCCTGTCCGGCCGTCGCTGTTGCAGCCTTTTTCTTGATTAACTTCATGGCTTCACTCTCCTATTCGGACTCGTTCTCACCAAACAAACGGCGTACGGGCATCACTCGCGTGCGAGCGAGTAGTACGTACGAATGTGCGGTGTCTCGTGATAGCCCTTCGATGCCTCAGGGGCCGGGGCAGCTTCCTTGGCGTCCTCGCGCACGGCAGCCGCACCCTCTCCGGCTACAACAGCCAGGGTGGCGGCGCCGCCGACGACTGCTGCTCCCTTGAGGAACTCTCGACGGCCCTTTTCGAGCAATTTACTCATCATAACTCTCCTCTTTTGCTTGCTTTACGCTGCTCAGTTGTCGCTGACTGCAAAACCCTACTTCTTCAACTTCTTTCCTTCAAAACCACAATCGTGAAAGGCTACGCCAACATCTCGAGGTAGCGTTTCTCGATCTCGATGAACTGCTCGCCAAGCTGGCCCACCGCGCGATAAAAGCGTGCCGACTTAGCTTGCTGCAGATCGCCGAAAAACTTGCCGAGCCAATGACCCAGGTGATCGCTAAAGAACTTTCGTTGTGTATCGAATGCAATGTCTTCGCTGCTGATGATCAGCGCCATGGTCTCACAGAGTGCCGCCGCATGGTCCTCGGGCTCGTGCACATCCGCCTGCCGTTCAAAGCCAAGCGCCGCGAGCTCCTCGCGCAGCACACTCAGCGGCCGATCCATCAGGAAGCCGGTGGTGTACCACGACCCGTAAGGCACGAGCTCGCCGCGCCCGATACCGATAAACAGATCGTGATACTCCTCCTTCAACGCCTCGACGTCCGCCTGCTCGCCGGCCAGGCGCAATGCTTGCCACGCGGCGGTCATGGTGCTGTCGGGGGTATCGGGCGAAGTTTCGATCTGTTTCAGGAGATCCAGCACATCGCTGGAAGGCGGGTTCGCCAATAAGGTCGCGAGGAGCGAATAGGTGTGGGCGCGGATACGGTCTTCCGATGCCGCCTCCATTCCACCGTTCACCTTTTTCTTCGTATCTACGTTCTGAGCGAGCTGCTCGTTCATCGCGCGATCATTTCTTGGTACCAAGACGCCCCGGACGCGTCCGCCCAGGGTCCGCCTCTATCAGCAAGAAGCGAGCCAGCCCCTGCGAGAAAAGGACGGAAAGAACGGATAATTTCGGGTAAGTCAGGAGGAATCCTTAGCGCGTCGAAAAGG
>CAYGAS010000113.1:0-8096 GCA_964347935.1 uncultured Nitrospiraceae bacterium
ATCGAGGCAAGCGCCCGAAGATGGGCCGGTTGGCTGAGGAGCTTGCCGATGTGGTGGTACTTACTGACGATAACCCGCGCAATGAGTCCGGCGATCGCATCATCGAGGAGATTGCGACCGGTATGCACGGACCGGCGCGGGTGATCCGCGACCGGACGGCTGCGATTCGTGCCGTGATTGGTGAAGCAGGACAGGACGATGTGGTGTTGATTGCCGGCAAGGGACACGAGGCGTATCAGCAGGTCGGCGATTGCCGTGTCCCGTATAGTGATCGAGAAACTGTTCGCACAGTGCTGGGGGAAGCTGCGTGATGTCGTTGGCAAGGGCTTCGCAGATTATGGGCGGCACCTTGGTCGGTGCCGATGCCCAGTTCACCGGTGTGAGCACCGATACACGCACGCTTAAGCCTGCCGAGATCTTTTTTGCCTTGCATGGCCCGCACTTCGACGGCCACGACTTCCTCACCGAGGCCGCGAATCGTGGTGCTGCCGGTGCGGTGCTGACGCGAGACACTGGTGGGGGGCTATCTCATATAAAGGTGGCGGACACCCGTCTTGCCTTGGGAACGCTGGCTGCTTTCTGGCGGCGGCAATTTGATATACCGGTGTTCGCTATCAGCGGCAGCAACGGCAAGACCACGGTCAAGGAGATGCTCGCCGCGATCATGGCCGAGACCGGGCGCGGTTGCAGCACACGCGGCAATCTCAACAACGATATCGGCGTGCCGCTAACCTTGCTGCGATTGCGCGCCGAGGATCGTTATGCCGTTGTCGAGCTTGGTATGAACCAGCGCGGCGAGATCGCCTATCTCGCTGGCATGGTCCAGCCGACGATTGCTGTGGTGACAAACGCAGGGCAGGCCCATCTCGCAGGGGTCGGTAGCGTCGAGGACGTCGCCCGCGAAAAAGGAGCACTGTTCGCGGCTTTGGGCAGCGACGGCATCGCCGTCATCAATGCCGACGACCCTTACGCCGATCTCTGGCGCGAATGTGCCCGCGGCCGGCGCTGCCTCACTTTTGGCCTGCATCAGGAGGCCGATGTGAGCGCCGAATACCAAACCGACCGAACGGGAAGCACGATCCGCCTCCAGACAGCACAGGGAGACATGCACATGCGACTGTCGCTACTTGGCCAGCACAACGTCAGCAATGCGCTAGCAGCCACGGCCACCGCTATGGCGGGCGGTGTCGATCTGGCACGCGTGAAGCGCGGGTTGGAAAATTTACGTGCCGTTTCCGGGCGCCTCGAGCTCAAAGCCGGCAGCAACGGTGCCGCCATCATCGACGACACCTACAATGCCAATCCTGCATCGCTCGCGGCAGGGATTGCGGTGTTGAAAGACTATCCTGGCGAGACCGTGCTCGTGCTCGGCGATATGGCGGAACTGGGCGATGCCGCACCGGAAATCCATCGACGCGCGGGCAAACTGGCAAAGGATCTGGGGATCTCTCGCCTGTATGCGCTCGGCGAGCTCAGTCGGCTGGCGGTGAAGAGCTTTGGCAAGGGCGGTAAGCACTTTCCGAGTCGCGAGGCACTCATCGAGGCGCTGCGTGAAGGTCTGAGCGCGGATACCACGGTGTTAGTGAAAGGATCTCGCGTCGTACATCTCGAACAAGTCGTACAGGCGATAACGGTTAGGCACTCAGCGGATGCGTGTGCCGAATGAATACTGAGGCACGAAACTAGATGCTGGTATATCTGTTTGAGCAACTGACCCGCGAGTTTTCGTTTTTCAACGTGTTTCGCTACCTGACGTTTCGCGGGATTCTCGGCGTGCTCACCGCGCTGGCCGTGTGTTTTGTCGTCGGACCGATAATGATCCGCCGCCTAGGATATCGGCAGATTCACCAGACCGTACGACTCGATGGCCCAGAAACGCACGTCTCAAAGGCCGGCACGCCAACCATGGGCGGAGCGGTCATCATCGTGGCCGTCGTGTTGGCTACCCTGTTGTGGGCGGATCTCAGCAATCGTTTCGTGTGGGTGGTGCTATTCACGACGGTGTCCTTTGGCATCATCGGTTGGGTCGATGACTACAAGAAGTTAATAAACAAGAACCCGCGCGGCATCGGAGCGCGCGCCAAGTTCTTCTGGCAGACCGTAGCGGGACTAGCCGTAGCAGTATTCCTTTACTATAGCGCCAAGGCGCCGGTGGAAACGGCGCTGATCGTGCCGTTCTTCAAGAACGTTGCCCTCAATCTTGGTCCTTGGTTCGTATTGCTTGCCTATCTGGTGATCGTCGGCTCGAGTAATGCCGTCAACCTAACCGATGGCCTGGACGGGCTGGCGATCTTGCCAGCGGCGATGGTCGGGGGTGCGCTTGGGATATTCGCCTACGTCACGGGGAACATCCAGTTCGCCAGCTATCTGGGCATCCCGTACGTAGCCGGTGTGGGGGAGATGCTGATCTTTTGCGCGGCGCTGGTCGGCGCCGGGCTCGGTTTTCTATGGTTTAACACCTATCCCGCACAGGTTTTTATGGGCGACGTGGGGGCCTTGGCGCTCGGCGCTGCGCTCGGCGTAGTCGCCGTGGTGGTGCGCCAAGAGATCGTTTTGTTCGTCATGGGCGGGGTGTTTGTGATGGAAACAGTGTCGGTGATGTTGCAGGTCGCGTCGTACAAGCTCATGGGGCGACGCATCTTCCGCATGGCGCCGTTGCATCACCATTTCGAACTCAAGGGCTGGCCCGAACCACGCGTCATCGTGCGTTTCTGGATCATCACGGTGATACTTGTGCTGGTTGGGCTGGCGACACTGAAGATCCGTTGACGATGCAGGCTTTGCGCATGACACAGTTTGAATTGCAGCGGGCACTGGTGGTCGGTCTAGGGCTAACCGGCCTCTCCTGTGCGCGCTACCTGACCCGTCTCGGTTATCAAGTCACTGTCGTGGATAACCGGGATCGGCCGCCGATGCTCGACAGCCTGCGCGCAGCTGCACCAGCGATCGAATGCCACACGGGCACGTATGAGCCGGCGCTGTTTCGCGACCCGGGCCTCCTGGTCGTGAGCCCAGGCGTGTCGCTGCGTGAACCGGTCATCGCCCAGGCAATCGCGCGAGGCGCGCGTGCCATCGGCGACATCGAGTTGTTCGCGCAAGCGGCATCGGCGCCGGTGATCGCGGTAACCGGTGCGAACGGTAAAAGCACCGTCACCGCGCTGGTCGGCGCCATGTTGGCAGAAGCCGGTCTGGACGCGCGCGTTGGCGGCAACATCGGCACGCCGGCCTTATCGTTGCTGGATGACAAGCGGCCGGATGTCTTCGTGCTTGAGCTCTCGAGCTTTCAACTGGAGACGACGCACAGTCTCAATGCACGTGCTGCCACGGTACTCAATATCAGCCGGGATCACATGGACCGTTACCGCAGCATGCAGGAGTACGCGCGGGCCAAAGCGCGGATCTTTAGCGGCGATGGGGTCATGGTTCTAAACGCGGATGACCCCGCGGTGATGGCGATGGGGGATAGCCATCGCAAGTCCGTGCAATTTGCCTTGCGGCCGCCGCAACGGGCGACGGATTTCGGGTTGATCGAAAAGGATCGGTGTGAATGGTTGGCTAAAGGCAACGAGGGCTGGGCGCCAAGCGCGATAGTGCAGCTGCAAGGCCGCCACAATCTTGCCAATGCGCTGGCGGCGATGGCGCTGGCAGACACGTTCGATATTCCCGTCGACGCTATCGTGGGTGCGCTCGCTAGCTTCGCCGGTTTGCCCCATCGCGGCCAAGTCGTGGCCGAGCGCGACGGCCTGCTCTGGGTCAATGATTCCAAGGCCACCAACGTCGGTGCGCTGCTGGCGGCCCTGGCTGGGCAGACGCGCCCGGTGGTGCTGATCGCCGGCGGCGAAAGCAAGGGCGGCGATTTCGCCGCACTCAGGCATGTGCTACGCACACACGTGCGTGCCGTGATCTTAATCGGGCGCGACGCCAGCGTCATAGAACACGCGCTGAACGATGTCGTGACCGTGGCGCGAGCTGCTGACATGGAGGACGCGGTTTCGCGTGCACAGGCGCTGGCGCGTGCCGGAGATGTCGTACTGCTCTCGCCAGGCTGTGCCAGCTTCGACATGTTCAGAAACTACGAGCACCGCGGCGAGACATTCGCAGCGGCGGTACGGGCGTTGTTAGCCCGACGAGGTGGCGCATGACGGGCACCGCCGCATTAAGGCACAAGAGTCGGGTCGCTGGGACGCCGCGAGCGCAATGGGATCCTTGGGTGCTCACCAGTGTGGCCGCACTCGTTGGTCTGGGACTGATTATGGTGTACTCCGCATCGATCTCTTTTGCCGAGCGCACCGCCGGTAACAGCGCCTACTACTTCATGCGACAGCTTGGAGCGGTGGGTATAGGTATCGTCCTGATGTATCTGGTGATGCGCACGCCGCTGCGGTTGTGGGAACGAGCCGGACCCTACTTGTTAGTGCTTAGCCTCGTGTTGCTGGTGCTCGTGCTGATTCCCGGGATCGGCGTTACCGCCAACGGCAGCGCACGGTGGCTTCGGCTTGGCATCGTCAACCTCCAGCCCTCAGAGTTTGTGAAACTCTTTGTCGTGATTTATGTGGCCGGTTACTTCGTACGCAAGCAGGAAGAGTTGCACAACTTCACCCAGGGGGTCGTGATAAGCGGCCTGGTGGTGAGCGCAGTCAGCATACTGCTGCTGCAAGAACCAGATCTCGGTGCCGCTGTGGTCATAAGCACGACAGTGCTAGGGATGTTGTTTCTGGCCGGTGTGCGCGTCTGGCATTTCGGTCTCATCGCGCTGGCAGCCATCGCGACCGTCGGCTTGCTCACGCTGATCGCGCCTTACCGGCTTGAGCGTGTCATCGCCTTTCTCGATCCCTGGGCTGACCCCTTTGACAGCGGTTTCCAGCTAGTGCAGGCGTTGATCGCGTTCGGTCGCGGTGAATGGTTGGGTGTAGGACTTGGCGCAAGTGTGCAGAAGCTGTACTACCTGCCGGCTGCGCATACGGACTTTCTTTTTGCCGTGACGGCGGAAGAGCTGGGCTTGCTCGGGGTGCTCGGTGTGCTTGCGCTGTTCGCAGTACTGGTCGCACGGGCGTTTGCGATTTCTCGACGCGCGCAAGACATGGGGCTGATGTACGCGGCGCGGCTGGCCCAGGGCATCGCGCTATTACTCGGCATCCAAGCGGCCATAAGCATGGGCGTCAACATGGGTGTTTTGCCGACCAAGGGGTTGGCCTTGCCATTTCTGAGCTACGGCGGCAGCAGCATGCTCGCCAGCCTGATGGCAGTCGGGTTGCTGCTGCTGATCGAGCGGGAGACGCGAAGACATGCGTGGGGCGTGCATTGAGTAAGGTTATGGTGATCGCGGGCGGCACCGGTGGTCATGTTTTTCCCGGGCTCGCAGTAGCCGAGCATCTCAGGGATCAGGGGATCGACGTGGTCTGGATGGGTACGCGCGGCGGGCTCGAGGCACACGCCGTCCCGGCGGGCGGTTTTCATATCGACTGGATATCGGTGGGCGGCGTGCGCGGGCGCGGGATGCTGGCGTGGTTGCTGTTACCCGTCAAGCTCGCGTTTGCGCTGACGCAGGCGCTGCGCATCGTGCTGCGCCAGCGGCCCGACGTCGTATTGGCGATGGGCGGCTTCGTCGCCGGTCCCGGCGGATTGGCAGCTTGGCTGTTGCGCAAACCGCTGCTGATTCACGAGCAGAATGCCATTCCCGGCCTGACCAATCGCTGGCTGGCATGGCTGGGCGATGGCGTCCTCAGCGGATTTCCGAATGCCTTCAAGCATGTGCCGAACGCGAGACACGTGGGCAATCCAGTGCGACGCGCTATCGCCGACATACCGCCGAGGGACAAGGGATCGGAACAAGGACCTCTCTGTCTGCTCGTGCTTGGCGGCAGTCAAGGTGCGCATATCCTCAACACGATCATTCCCGAGGCCCTGCGTACGTGGAAGGCCGGGCACGATACCGAGGTTTGGCACCAGTGTGGGCGCAAGTGGGTGGAATCGACGCGGGCGGCCTACGCCGGCGTTTCCGCGCGGGCGCGGGTCTCGGCGTTCATCGACGATATGGCATCCGCCTATCGTTGGGCCGATCTGGTCATCTGTCGTGCCGGCGCCATGACCATTGCCGAGCTTTGTGCCGCCGGGCGCGCCTCTATTCTTGTGCCCTATCCGCACGCAGCCGACGCGCATCAGGAGGCCAACGCCAGATTCCTGGCCGAACGCGAAGCGGCCATCGTGGTGCCGCAAGACAGCTTTATCGCCTCGACGCTGCGCGAGCTGCTGGAACGTTTTGCCACGCACCGACAGTTGCTGGTGAGCATGGGATTCAACGCCCGACGCTGTGCCACCCCGGATGCGGCCGAAACCATTGGGCGCCTGTGCCTGGAGGCGATACATGCGTAACTGGGTTCGGCGTATCCATTTTGTGGGCATAGGTGGCGTGGGCATGAGCGGTATTGCCGAGGTTCTGTGCAATCTGCAGTTCGAGGTTTCGGGATCGGATCTACGCGAGAACAGCCACACCCGCCGCCTCGCAACCCTGGGGGTGCCGGTACATATCGGTCACGATGCCACGCTGGTCGATGGCGTCGATGTCGTCGTCGTGTCTTCGGCCGTCAACGGTAACAACATTGAGGTGATGGCGGCGCGGCAGGCGAACATTCCCGTCGTCCAACGTGCAGAGATGTTGGCCGAGTTGATGCGTTTCCAACGTGGCATTGCCGTCGCCGGTACGCACGGCAAGACGACCACCACGAGCCTCATTGCCAGCGTGCTCGCACACGGCGGGCTCGATCCCACATTCGTGATCGGCGGTCAGCTTAACAGCGCCGACAGTAACGCGCGACTGGGCCACGGCGAATACTTGGTCGCCGAGGCCGACGAAAGCGATGCCTCGTTTCTACGCCTGCAGCCTTATCTGGCAGTGGTCACCAATATCGACAATGATCACCTCGGTACCTACGCTGGCGATTTTTCGCGTCTTCGACAGGCCTTTGTCGAGTTCTTACAGCGTCTCCCGTTTTACGGCTTAGCCGTGCTGTGCATCGATGACCCGCACGTGCGCGCTATCACTGCTAAGGTGCAGCGCCCGCTGATCACCTACGGTACGCACCCGGGCGCCGATGTGCGCGCCAGCGACATTGAGCAAGACGGCATGAAAATGCGGTTCAGTGTCGATATCAAAGGTGTCGAGCAGTGGCGCAGCGTGATACTGAATCAGCCCGGTGAGCACAATGTGCTCAATGCCTGCGCGGCTATTGCCGTGGCCAGAGAGCTTGGCGTTGGCAAGGACGCCATTATCGAAGCGTTGGCGAGCTTTGCCGGCATCGGTCGGCGTTTTCAGGTCACCGGCCGACTCACACTTGGCGATGGTGACGTGATCTTAGTCGACGATTACGGCCATCATCCGTGTGAGATCAGCGCGACCGTGGCAGCAGCGCGCCGCGGCTGGCCGGATCGACGACTGGTGTTGGCGTTTCAACCGCATCGCTACAGCCGCACACGTGATCTGCTGGATGATTTCAGCATGGTTCTGCAGGAGATCGATCCGTTAATCATTACCGAGGTCTATAACGCCGGTGAATCCTTCATCGCTGGAGCCGACGGCCGCGCTTTGTGTCGAACGATCCGTGCACGCGGCGGGGCCAACCCCATTTTTGTCGAAAACCTCGACACCTTGCCCGAGCTGCTGAGCAAGGTGCTGCGGCCAAACGACCTGCTGTTGACCATGGGGGCGGGCAGCATTGGACAAATCGCGGCAGCCTTGCCGCAGGTGTTAGTCGAGAAATGCCGATGACCAGCGTTGCCGACACGGCGCGTTTGCGCGGAAGACTGCTTGAGCATGAACCGATGGCCAAGCATACGAGTTGGCGCGTGGGCGGTCTGGCGGATCATGTCTTCATACCGGCTGATATCGAGGACCTTTCTTTGTTCCTGCATAGCCTGCCCGCCGGGCAGCCCGTCTATTGGTTGGGTCTGGGCAGCAACCTGCTCGTGCGCGACGGCGGCATACGCGGGACGGTCATCGCGACCAGCGGGACTCTCAGCGGCTTGCGCATGACCAGCGAGACAGAGGTGCGGGTGGAACCCGGGGTCGCCAGCACAAAAGTTGCTCGCTTGAGGGTGGC
>CAYGAS010000114.1:0-5630 GCA_964347935.1 uncultured Nitrospiraceae bacterium
CATTCTCGCTTGCCTGTGCGTGCTGCTGATGCTGGGCTGGCTATTGGCAGCCTTTGCCCCACACGAGTAGTTTCCGTAACGTGCGTTTGCAGAAAACGCGAGCGCCATACTATTAGGGCAGAGGCGCTGCGGTCGACGGGAGGAGATGACGGCTTTGTGATGAAACCGGCCAAACGCCTGGCGCTGATCGGAACGGGTGTCGCGAGCGTAGCGATGGCTGCCTTCTTTCTCAGCTGGTTAGTGGCCACAGCGCGACCCGAGGCAACCGAGGTGGCGCACACACCGCTGACAGCCGCGCCCGTGGCGACGGGCAACATCGCTCTTGCTACCACGCCGACGCCCCAGCCCATCGCAACCCCTGTGGCCGTTCCTGTGACACGACCCGAAACCGCCGTGCCGGCCATCGTGTTGCTGCGTCATCTGGACACTGACGCGCTGTTTTTGCGCTCCTCTGCGGCGTTGGTGATCGACGAAAATGAAGACGTGGTGCTCTACGGCCGTAACATCGATGAGCAGCGGCCAATCGCTTCCCTGACCAAGCTCATGACCGCGCTGGTGATGCTCGAGGCGGGGTTAGCGTTAGACGAACAAATCGAGATAACGCGCGCCGACCGGGATCGTCTCAAGGGCTCTAAGTCACGCCTGCGCTATGGGACAATTCTCCGTCGTGACGACATGCTGCACGTGGCGCTCGCTGCCTCGGACAACCGCGCGGCAGCCGCGCTTGCCCGCACCTACCCCGGCGGGCCGAGTGCGCTGATCGCGGCCATGGATGCGAAGGCGCGCGAACTCGGATTGACGCATACGCACTTTGCCGATGCGGCGGGTCTGCGGGCGAAAAACGTCTCCACCGCGCGCGATCTCGCCAAGCTCGCGCGCACGATCCGCCAGTATCCGCAAATCGATGCCTGGAGCGTCAGTCCCCGGTTCCGGGTGACCAACCGTCGCACGGGTGCAGAGATTAGGTTCGGCAATACCAACCGCCTGGTGTACCGCGATTTTTGGGAAATCAGCCTGAGTAAGACCGGCTACACAGCCGAGGCGGGCAACTGTCTGCTCATGCGCGCCGTCATCGCCGAACGGCCAGTCATCATCGTGTTGCTCAATTCATGGGGCAAGTTGAGCAAGTACGGTGACTCGCACCGCATCCGCAAATGGCTGCTCGATACGGAACACAAGATCAAAGTTCTCGTCGCCGCTTCGGGCAATATCTGAAATGCCTGCTGCTGCCGACACTTGTCCTAAGCAAGGGAAGGCGTTGTGCTGCTCGTGAAGCGGCGGCAAGGACTCATGCCTTGCGCTTGAGCGGGCGCGCGCGAACGGGGCAATACCGGCATATCTGTTGACCATGCTGGTCCAAGACGGGCAGCGCGCCCGCTCACACGGCCTGGCAGTAACGGTAGTGCAGCAGCAAGCACAGTCGCTCGACATTCCACTCGAACGGGCTCGCGCATCAATTTACTGAACAGGGCATTGATCCGAGCAGCGAGAATGGCGAGTACCACACCGTCGTGACCGACGGGCCGATGTTTGCTTTTCCGGTGCGGCACGGGGCCGCTGGATGCGAAACTGCGGGACGGCTATTGGTTCCCGAATCTGCAGATCGAGTCCAACTAAGCCCCTTTGCGCTCACCGTCACTGCTTAGGTCGCCATCTTTGTGCTTGTTCAGGCGGCAAGCTAAGCGGCCGAAAGAAACCTGTACCGCCCTTCAACGCGAAGTCGGGTCGGGCATTATGGACGATGGCGCGTGCGATGCCCGGCCATGCGCGGGATCGGAATCAGATACCTGCCGACCCACAGTGCGGCAGGAACGGCAGCGCCTGCACGGCGATTCGCCGACGTACCCACGGCCATCGTCGGTTCCTCATCCGTCACGACAAAAGGCTCGACGGCCGGGTGACGCGTGTAGCCGAGAACCATTGCCACATGCTTGACCAAAGCCCTCCAGTCAAAGCTGCGTACCCGCTCCTGCTCCAAGGCCGCCAGCTGCTGTGCGAGGTGGCGATAATCCTGTGCCAATGCCGATAGCGAATAGAAGTAATCGACGCATAAATAAGCTAAAAGCACTGTACCCGCCTTGACGGGCCATGCAACATCATCGATTCCAAGCCATACCATGGCACTGGCGGCTGTCGCCGCAAGCGTCCCTATACCGTATTTGATGGATACCCGCCTGGCAACGCGATTGTCCCGCTGACGGCGCGACAACTCACGGCGCGCCTGTCGGGTGATGGCGTGATGGGCATAGCGCAGACAACGAAGCATGACCAGTACACGGGTGAGGCGCTCGATATGATGGGGGGCATCAATGCCCAACTCGCGGATAACGGAGCGTACCCCCTGTACGTACCGCCGCTGTCCCGCGGTTGGCGCAGGCTTGATGAAGTCATCCGCCGCTTGGTTTATGACACCTCGAATCTCGATAACGTCGCTCACTGCGAGCGGGAATTGCAGGCTCACCAGCTTGTTGTAAAAGGCCGGAAATGTGTCGACCGTCAGCTGCTGCGCTGCCAGGTCGTCGCCTCTGCGCGCGACGTTCATGTCGCCCCCTCGGACCGCCCGATCGAGCCGACAGCCTACTCAGGTCCAGTCGCCCGCGCAACCGACGCTCGCCTGCGCCACCTGCGGGGCGCATTTGGCGTGAGCCCGCCCATAAGCCCATAACCGCCGTTTGCGCTGCAACCGGGGTTAGCTCGGGACCGGCGGAAAATCACTCGGTGGCAGCTGCAGGTAATAGCCTTGTGCCTTCAGTTGGTTGCACACCTCTGCCGGATCCGCCTGTGCCAGCTTGCGCTGGGCATTGAGATCGAGAGTCATGACCAATTCGAGCCTACCCAGCAGCTTCATGAGGACAGAGGGCACGCGGGTGAAATCGTTTTCTTTCTCGATGTAGAGGTAGGTGTTGGTTTTGCTGTTCGACTTGTAGATCGCACATTTCATGACTGTGAAATACCCCGCTTGCGCAAAAGCGGCGGGGAGCCCCGGTCGGCCATGATACCTATTTGAACGTACGCTCTATCTCTGCGACAAAGGGTTTTACTGCCTCGACATCGGCCGGCGGTGCGTTGAGGGACGCACCCCAAGATTGTGTACTCTGCTGCATCATCTGCATCATTTGCTGCTTTTGCTGCGGCGTCAGATTCGGATTGTTCTCAATCTGCGCCATCGATTCCCTTAGCTGCGCCTGCATGTTGGGTTGCTCGAGTTGCATCTTGTATGCCGCGTAGGCACGAGCGACCTGCATCAGCGCCGTCCCCCACTTTTCAGAATCCGCAAAGCCATACCTATTAAGGATCCCCATGTATTTAGTGTACGCGGCCTGGCCCTTTACCAAGGCCTCCATTTGCGTCATTTGGTCAAGATCATAGGCGTTGTTCTTGTCAAACTCCGTTTTCAACTCCTTCATGGCGCCAATCACATTCTTGACGTCCGCGCTGCTTAAAGGGGTTTGAGCGTACGTGAAAACATGCAAGATGATCAGAATTGGGATGCAGGTGAAGCGTAAAAGCTGCAGCATCGAGGTCTCCTTCGCTACTGAGATTTTTATCGTATTGTCTTGCGCCCAGTATGCCACCGTCGCTTCCCATTCGGCCACCGGCTACTGCCGCTGTAGCCCCGGCTAGCAGTCGACCGAGATGGATGGCCTGATTGATACCTGCAGCCCATACGTGGATGAGCATACATCCCAAAGCGCGAGGTCTATGTCATTGTCGCCGCGATCAAGGGCGCTTCGCAGCCTGCCGGGCAAGCAAGCAGGGGCGTGCAGGCAATTAGAGGCCACTGCGCGGGTCGTGGCGCAGAGGTGCTTCGTAGATCAGAGGACTGTGTGGCGGTGCCGCTTTTGGCGGATACGCGGGCTGGGGCAGGGCGTAGAACTTGGGCTGCTGACGGTCGACGCCCCTTTTGAATAGGTGTTTCGCCTGCACCCCGGTACCCCGCGACTTCGCCTCGCGCTGTGCCCCGTAAAGCTGCTCGGCCAACTTCTGATCCCAGGGTAGCCTGTAGGCGCGCGGTTCAATCACATCAGGGAGCCGCAACCATACGAAGATGGCCTCGCCCTCGCGCAGGTCTGCACCAATAACCTTGGCTTCGGCGAGCCCACCTTGTCGCCACTCGAGCGTGACTGGTTTAGGTCGGCTCAGCAGTTCAACCAGACTCACATAGATGGCGGGTAGAAACAGCGCCACGATCACCAGCGCCGCACCCTTGATCCAGAGCGCACGCGGCGACCAGATGCTGATAGCGCCAAGGGCAGCCACCAAGGTCAGCGAGGCCGCAAATAGATAGAACACCTCACTCACGGGCCGCGCTGCCGATGAGAGTTGTGGGCCGTACGCAACGGCCGTGGCAGATTGTGAACGCTGCCCGCAACCAGGCGGCCCTTGTCATCGAGCCTGAAGCGAAATGCCGTTAGCTCTTCACCCTCGCGTGTTAGCGGAAGATTAGTCGAAAGAATCTGCTTGGCCGAAGCATTAATCGATTCCTTGACACTGACGACCACAGTTGCCGGGATAACATAGAGCTCGTGATTGCGGTAAAGATGTACATTGACCGTGTACTCACCGGCTGGCACACCACGACTGTAGGAGAACTCGTAGTTCAGCCCCGTCATATCTGCGGTATGGCCGAGATCATCACGCAGCAGATTGAACACCGTACCGCCTTTGTTTGAGTAACCGACCGGAACGTCACCCGGCGCCTGCACCCATAGGTCAACGTCGGCATCCATCTCATCGGGCCAACGCAGTTCGATGATCACATTACCGGGGGTTCGTATCGAGTCTTGCGCTTTAGCGCGAGGATTCAGGTGCGGCAGCAGGATCAGCACCAAGGTGACAAAGCCGGCGAGCGCCAGCATGATGACATCGCGAAATACGGTGGCCCCGCTTTCGTCGTCAAATAGATCAATCTCGCGCATGGTCTTCGGCCAGCTCCACCAATGCAGCTATCAATTTGACGGTTCCGCCCGCCAGCAATTGGTGATTCGCCATCAACCAGACATTTAGTATCGCGCCAACCAAGGTCGTATACAGCGCGGTCGACATGCCACGAATCAGTGTTGACACCATCGGCGCGATGGCACTGATATCAGCAGCACGTTCTGGATCCACACCCGAGAGCGCAATAATGAAACCGAGCACCGTGCCTATTAGCCCAAGCAGAACGAGGCTGTTGGCGATGTGGCGCACGATGGCGATACGGTGGGAGAGCCGCAGACGCACGGCACCCGCGAGGTTGGCCCGGCTTTCGGCATCGTGAGCCAGCAGTGGCGTGACATAGCGCATCGCGCTCGACTCTGCGGCTGGATCAAATTCACGCAAGGCATTGAGCTCGCGGCTGGTCTGCCAGACTTTACGCGCGCACACACCGAGACCACCCACAAAGACCAGAAAGATCACCACGGAGAGGTAGGTACGATCCGCCTCAATCACCATGTCCACGAGGCCATGGATGTAAGCGACGCCCAACAGCGCGGCCGCCACCAGATTCAGCAATGCGAACCGCAGAACAAGAAAGTATCGATGTGGATCCTGTACGCGATCCTTTGCTTGGCCGAGGAGCCACGCCAGCAGCTAGCGTATACCCAGTACCGACGCCACGGCACCGGTCGCGCCTGGCTGTGCGTCGC
>CAYGAS010000115.1:0-40855 GCA_964347935.1 uncultured Nitrospiraceae bacterium
GGACAAACAGCTTTCGCGAGCAGATGCGCGCTGGTCTAGCAGCGGAGCACGATTCGACGTTAGCGAACGACCCGATACAGGCGCGCCACGTGCGCTCCGGAAGGGCATAGACCTCCCGAACTCCAGCTGCTATGAAAGTTTTTCTACGAGAAAATCTAATCGTGCGGCCAGTGATCCCCTACTTGGGTTGGTGGCACCTGGTGCAGGTTTTAGGGTCACTTGTGGCGAATGCCTTCTTGCCGTTGTGACAGGTTCCGCAGCCTTTGCCCTCGTTCATCTGGACCATCGTTTGCTTTGCTGTGCCGTATTTCATTTGGAAAACGCCTGCATTACCGCCGGTCACGTCGTGACAGTCGGTACACTGATTGCCGGCGGTCGCGTGGGCCTGTCCGGGAAAGGTGACAACCCCCATCGCCGTTTTCCATTGAAGTTCTTGGCCAGGCGGTGCTGCGGAGGCGCCGCTCATGAGGGCAATGACGACTGCGGTCACGACGGCTAAGGGCCATGTTTTCATCTGCTTCTCCTTCAGTGATTAATTTCGTTACTATTGGAGCGCGCTAGGACCGGGTTTTCATTGACCTAGGTCAACAAGAGGGGTTTGCAATCTCGATCCCGAAGCACGTCCGAAAGAGCGACGCCGGGATCAGCTATGGGCAAATCTTCGACTTTACTTATTGATAAAAAAGATGATGGCGGCGATGCAGGACACACATATCTCCCTGGCTCACGGCAACGGCGGCCGCTTCATGCGGGAACTGATTGACGAGCTGTTCGTGAAACATCTCGCCAACGAGTTTCTCGATACCACCGTGGACGCCGCGCGTATTGTATTGGATACAGGCTACGATCCCTTCGTAACGACTGACGGATTCACCGTGAAGCCGCTTGAATTCCCCGGCGGCAATATCGGAAGCCTGGCTGTGCATGGCACTGTCAACGACTTGAGTGTGGCCGGTGCAGTGCCAAAGTACCTCACGTTGAACATGTTTATCGAAGAGGGGCTGGAGGTGGCCCAGCTCGATCGCATCGTCGGCAGCATCGGCATGGCTGCGCGGGAGTCGAATGTGCCGGTGGTCGCCGGCGATACGAAGGTCGTTGCACGAGGGGAGGGTGGCGGTTTGTACTTGGCGACCACCGGATTTGGGCTGCGCGACTCGCAGGTGGATCTCGGAATGCACTGTATTCGAAACGGCGATGCCATTTTAATAAGCGGCCCCATTGGCGACCACGGCACGGCTGTGTTGCTGGCACGGGAGCAATTCGGACTACGGGGTGATCTGAAATCGGATTCGGCTTCAGTGTTTGCGATCACGCAGGCCTTGTTAAAGGCAGGTGGATTGCGTTTTATGCGCGATCCGACCCGCGGCGGCCTGGCGTCAGTGGTCAATGAGATCGTAGCGGCAAGCGGTCACGGCGTATGCTTGCAGGAATCATCGGTACCCATCCACGGGCCGGTGCGTTCGGTGTGCGAGATGCTGGGTTACGACCCGTATTATCTTGCTTGCGAGGGACGTGTCGTGGCTGTGGTCGATCCGGACCGTGCGGTGGCGGCGTTATCGGCGATGCGTGCTGTGCCGGGTGGCGAGTCATCGGCGATTATTGGGCGGATCGAAGACGAAGCACATCGCCATGTCGTATTAGAAACAGAGCTTGGCGGCGAACGGATTCTCGAGGAACTCGAAGACGATCCCTTGCCGCGTATTTGCTAGGGTGGAGTAAGCGGCCCACTCTCGTGGGGGTAAAGGAGTGTGACTTTCATCACGGGACGTGCCGACTCTATTTGTTGTTGATGGCCAAGATCATTGTTATCGGTGCGGGTATCTCAGGTTTGGCTACGGCCTGGTTTTTAAAGGCGCGTGGCCATCGCGTGCATGTGCTGGAGGGCGCGAGCGAACCTGGCGGCTGCCTGCGCACGATCAGAAAACACGGGTTTCTCGTTGACACGGGCCCGACGTCGACGCTTTATCGCAACGGCGCACTGGGCGAGCTGATTACTGCGCTTGATCTGGGTGAGCAAGCGGTTGAAGCCAACGCCGTTGCGCGAAACCGCTACATCGTCAAGAATGGGGCACTGCTCGCATTACCGCTTAGCCTGCTTGGCTTTGCGAAGACTCCGCTTTTCTCGACACGGGCCAAGTTGCGTCTGTTGCTCGAGCCGTTTCGCGGTCGCGCAACTGGCGAAGAGACGGTGGCGCAGTTTGTGGCGCGACGCCTGGGATCGGAGATCCTCGACTGGGCGATCGACCCGTTCGTTTCGGGAGTTTACGCCGGCGATCCGAAAAAGCTTTCCGCGCGTGCCGCCACGGCCAAGATTTATGCGCTCGAAGCAGAGTATGGCTCGCTTTTCATCGGCGCGATCGGCCGGCTGTTACGCGGGCGAGCGAGCGGGCCGCAGCCGCGCGGAAGGCTGATCTCGTTTCGCGACGGAATGCAGAGCCTGGCGAGCGCTATTGCCGCGAAGTTGGACGGGGACCTCATGCTCGACACGGCGGTCAGGGCGCTCGCGCCGGAGCCAGGCGGTCAATGGATTGCCACCACGGGTAAAGGCGAGTTTCGGGCCGCGCGCGTCGTTGTCGCCACGCCGGCTTATCGCGCCGCCGAGCTTTTGGCGCCGGTGGATGCCGACCTGAGCGCTGCCCTCGAGCGCATTCATTACCCACCGGTCGCCTCTGTCGCGCTAGGTTTCAAGCGCGAGCAGGTGCGGCATCCGCTCGATGGTTTCGGCATGTTGATTCCGAGCAAGGTCGGGCGCGTAACGCTGGGGGCGCTATTCTCGTCGACGCTTTTTCCTGGGCGTGCTCCTGACGGGGAAGTTTTGCTCACCGCATTTATCGGCGGTGCGCGTAACCTATCGGTCGCGAGGCTCGGGCATGAAGGCTTGATTGCACAAGCGCTCGACGACCTGCGTCCCTTGCTCGGCATCGATGGCGAGCCTCATTTTAGCCACGTGGCGCTGTGGCGTCGCGCGATCCCGCAGTATGAGCTGGGCCACCTCGCGCGCCTGGCACAGATCGACGCTGCGCTGGCACGCTTACCCGGGCTGCATTTGCGGGCCAACTGGCGTGATGGGATCTCGGTCTCGGACTGTGCCGAGAATGCGCGTAACTTGGCCGAACAGATCGCCTGAACGCTACCCTGGCCGCCAGAGTCACGCAGGGGTACCATGGCAAATCCGAAGCCATGTCGATGTCGAAGGGGGCTTTCGTGACTGATGGCGTCAGTGCGCAGGCGTACTCATGAAGAACTCTGCGTCGTGGTTGGCGTTGCTCGTCGTAGTCGGCGGCATTGGGGCCTTTTCTTATTATTACTGGCAGCCGCCGCCGCCACAACCTGCCGCGTCGAGCGAGGCGCAACCGACACCCGAGGCGCCGGTCCCGCCGCCGATCCGTCATCCCATCGAACCGACGCAACCAACGCAAGAGGCCAAGCCTCTGCCCGCGCTGGATGAGAGCCGGGAGGCGACGCTGGATGCGCTCAAGCGTCTTTTTGGTCAGAAGTCGACGCGCGAGTTCTTCTATTTGGAGGACTTTGTCCGGCGTTTAGTGGTGACGATCGACAACTTGCCGCGTAAGCAAGTGCCGCTGCGCTACGTGCCGGTGAAGCTTCCGGCGCAGCGCTTTTTGACGATCGGCGAGGAAGACGTGATTCTTAATCCCAAAAACTATCGTCGCTACACGCCCTATGTGCGTTTGGCGGAGTCGGTGAAGACCAAGCAGCTCGTTGCGCTATATACGCAGTTCTACCCCTTGTTTCAGGAGGCCTATGAAGAGCTCGGTTACCCTGACCGGTACTTCAACGATCGCCTGGTCGAGGTCATCGACGACCTGCTCGCGACACCAACGGTGCAGGAACCGGTCAAGCTTGTGCAGCCTAAAGTCATGTACCAGTTCGCCGATCCCGATCTGGAAACGCGCTCTGCGGGGCAAAAGATTCTAATCCGCATGGGCAGCGAGAACGCCGCCCGCATCAAGGCCAAGTTGAAGGACATCCGGCGCGAGCTGGTCGGTTGATCTCACGCCAGTAAACTAACTAAGGCGATCAGAACCTCTTTCCCCTGCGCAGGGGTCCTTCAGCGCACGCTCAGGGCCGCAGGCCGAGGCGCCATCGCAGCTCACGCGCTGTGAGGGCTTGACCGAAAACGGCGGTGCCGACGTCGAAGTCCTTGGCGCGCGCCAGGCGCCCGACCACGACCGGCTCGAAGCCGGCTTCTTCGACGAGGCGCGAAGCTATCTTAAGGGCGGCCTCGTCATCGCTCGCCAAGGGCACGCCGACCCGTTCACCGTCCCGGTGAGCTTCGCTGCGTAGCGCATGGTGGGGAATGGTATTGAAGGCGCGGACCAGACGTACGCCCGGTAGAAACTCGGCCGAGGCCACGTGGGTGCCCTTGGCGCGAGCGGCGATGGCCATATCACCGTCACGTCCCGGAAAAGGGTTGCCGGTCTCTAAGACGACCTTGCCCTTGAGCTCGGCCGCGTAGTCCCGGCCCACTTGCGGCAGTGCCCCGTAGGGTACCGAGATCAGGATCACTTCGCCAAAAACCGCCGCCTCGCGGGGCGTGCCAGCGCGCGCCCTCGGTCCGAGTCGCTCGGCCAGGGGCTTGAGGCGCTCGGGATGTCGGGATGACAGTAGCACTTCATGGCCGGCCTTCACCCACAGCTCGCCCAGCGCACCTCCGATCCGGCCAGCGCCAATGATGCCGATCTTGAGGTTGGGCTGCATCGCCTCGGCGGCGCTGGTCGCCTGTGGGAGCCCAAGGAGTGCCAGAATGGCTCCTGCTGCAGCGAGGAGTGCTCTCCAGCCCTGGTTTTTCGTCTCATGCGAATCCATTTAGCGATCTCCTCATCGGCGGCGTCAGCCTAGGTCGCCGCCCCGCGTTGCGATGAGCGCAGCCTGGAGCCGATCATGAAGGAGGTGCCCCGGGGGACGCAAGCAGGGCACGGCAGGGCTCCCGGGTCCGCCGACCCCAGTGTCCTCAGCGAAAAGTTATTGCTTGATCTGGCTCAATGAAAATGCAGCGCAGCAAACCGTATAAGCATGGTTTATAATACAATTGTTATTACCCCAAAATAATTCGATTGCTGGCGTGGCAACCGTTTCGGCTGTTTCCGCGGCAAGCGTAGTGAGGATAGTGAGTTTGGACGCCGGAAAGGGCGAGCCGAGCGATAGCCCCGAACCAGGGCGGCCGAGTGAGAAAGGCCGGAGGTTCCAAATCGTGGCGCGTGAGGATTTCTCCGACGCCACGTACCTTCTCGAAATCCGCCACCCAATGATGGCGAACGCCGCCAAGCCGGGACAGTTTGTCATCGTCATTGCTCACGAGAACGGCGAGCGTATCCCGCTGACCATCGCCGATTTCGACGTCAAGAAGGGGACCATCACGCTTGTCGTGCAGGCGGTCGGCAAGACCACCAAGCAGATGCAGCGAGACTGCCAGCGCGGAACCACGCTATACAGCGTGGTCGGTCCCATGGGAATTCCCAGCCACGTCGGTAAAGCCAAGAAAGTAGTTTGTGTGGGCGGCGGTCTGGGCGTAGCCCCCATTTTTCCGCAGGCGCGAGCGTTCAAGGAAAGCGGTGCCTACGTCATCGGTGTCGTCGGGTTCAGGACAAAGGATCTGATCTTCTGGGAGGACAAGTTCAAGCAGTACTGCGATGAATTCATCATTTGCACCGATGATGGTTCGGCTGGCATAGAGGGACGGGTCACTCGGGGTATTGAGCTGGCCATGGACACGCATGCCGATATCGACCAGGTGATCGCCATCGGCCCACCCGTCATGATGCAGGCGTGCGCGGAAACGACGCGTCCCTGTAAGCTCAAGACGATCGTAAGCCTGAACCCTGTGATGGTGGACGGCACCGGGATGTGCGGCGGGTGCCGCGTCAAGGTAGGTGAGCGCATGCAGTTTGCCTGCGTTGATGGGCCCGAGTTCGACGCCCATGAGGTCGACTTTGACGATTTGATGAACCGGTTGCGACGCTTCGTGGCGGACGAAGAGGCGGCGATGAAACGCTGGTCGGAGACCTGCCGCATGCGTGACGCCGAGGCCACAGCCGGTGTCGAGCCGGGCGAGACCCGGTAGATCATAGCGAGGGTGACAGCGTAAAGCTGAGAACAGGTTCGACGATGGCAAAAAAAACAATACGCACCATTCCGCAGGACCGAACTGCAATGCCGGTACAGGATCCTAAGGCGCGGGCAAAGAATTTCGCCGAAGTCGCGCTCGGATACAGTGCAGAGGCTGCGCTAAACGAATGTGAGCGTTGTCTGTTGTGCCCGGATCCAGCCTGTGTACCGGGGTGCCCGGTACAAATCGATATTCCCGGCTTCATCAAAAAGATTAGCGAACGCGATTATCGCGGAGCTTACGATATTCTCACCGATGCCAATCTTTTGCCGGCGATTTGCGGACGGGTCTGTCCACAGGAAGATCAATGCGAGGGCGTATGTCCGGTCGGCGAGACGTTGGAGCCTGTGGCCATCGGTAGAATCGAGCGCTGGCTCGGGGATCTGGCGATAGCCGAGGGGTGGAGCAACATCCCGTACATCGAACCGAACGGCTTCAAAGTCGGCATCATTGGCTCTGGACCGGCGGGTATGGCCTGCGCGGCGGACCTGGCAAAGGCAGGTTGCGATGTCACCATCTATGAGGCCTTGCACCGGCCTGGCGGAGTATTGCGCTACGGCATCCCCGACTTTCGTCTTCCGACTGATGTGCTAGATGGTGAATACGAAAACCTAACGCACCTCGGTGTGAACATCGAATGCAACACGCTGGTCGGGCGCTTGTTTACGATCGAACAGATGATCGACGAAATGGGCTATCACGCGGTTTTTATCGGAACCGGCGCTGGGTCGCCGAAATTCATGGATATCCCCGGTGAATTTTTGAACGGCGTGCTCTCTGCCAACGAGTTCCTGACGCGCTGCAATCTCATGCGCGCTGGAGAGTTTCCGAACTATGACACCCCACTACATCTTGGCCGACGCGTCGCCGTCATCGGCGCCGGCAACACGGCGATGGATGCCATGCGAGTGTGTCTGCGTTTGGGCGTGGAGAAAGTCTATTGCATTTATCGCCGAACCAAGGCCGAGAGTCCCGCAAGGGTAGAAGAAATCGAACACGCCGAGGAAGAAGGCATCGAATTTCACTGGTTGACCACGCCCGTAGAAATCCTCGATGACGGCAACGGTAACGCCCGCGGAATGCGCTGCCTGCGCATGGAACTCGGTGAGCCTGATGAGTCGGGCCGCCGCCGTCCTGTACCCATTGCGGATAGTGACTACGAATTCGAAGCGGACATGATTATTTATGCCATCGGAACGAACGCCAACCCAATTCTCGGTCAGACCTCGAAGCTCAAGCTGAACAAATGGGGCTACATCGAGGTGGATGAAAACCTTGCCACCTCTATGGCCGGCGTTTATGCGGGCGGCGACATCGTGACCGGCGCGGCCACCGTAATATTGGCGATGGGAGCGGGGCGCAAAGCCGCGCGCAGCATCAAGGCCTATTTGGGTATACGCGACAGCGATAGCGTTTACTTTCCCGAACGGCCGGGAGCCGAGGGCAAGATCTTGGGAATCGACAGCGCGGAGAAAAACTTTTGTCGTATCCGTGTCGCCTAGGTAATCAGGAGTCAGGACGGAACATGCATGTTGAACAAAGTGGCTGAAAAAAAACGCGAAGAGCGTACGGCGCCGGCTGAAAAATCCGCAGTCACGCTAAAAGAGCACACTGTCGAAGTGATCAGCGATTCTGGCGAAGGTGCACAGAAATGTGGTCAGTCGTTCGGTTCGATCGCCGCGAAAATGGGAAACGGTATTTGGACGGTCGAGATCATTCCTGCCGAAATTCAGCCCCCCGCCCGCAGCATCGCCGGTGCCAGCGGTAACCGCGTTCGCCTGGCGTCGGATCCGGTCAGCAATGGGGGTGACGAAGCCGATCTGGTGGTCGCCTTTAATGAACAAGTGCTCTTGGGGCGGGTCAAGGCAAACGAGCTGAAACCGGGTTGCATCATCCTGTTGGAGGGCAAATGGCGAAACGATCCAGACGCAAAGATTGCGGCGTCGTACGCGCGGATCTATGACGGGCTCGTTACCCAAGGCTACCGGCTTTACGAAGTGCCCATGGAGGCCGAATGCCTGAAACATGTCGTCGATGCGCGCCGCGGCAAGAACATGTTCGTGCTTGGCATGTTATGCAGCATTTACAGTCTCGATCTGCAGATGGGTCGAGAGCAAGTGGCCTTCGTTTTTGCCAAGAAGGGCAAGGATGTTATCGACCCGAACCTACGCCTCTTGGAAGCGGGCTATGCCTGGGCGGAGGCCAATCTTGACATAAAGTTTCGAATCCCGGCCTCCAAACCGCGCGAGCCGCAGATCGTCGTAAACGGCAACATCGCCTTGGGTCTGGGGGTATTGGCATCGGGCATGGAGATCTGTGCAATGTATCCGATCACCCCCGCCACGTCGGCGTCGCACTACCTGAGCGAAGTGTTCGAAGACGTCGGCGGACTGGTCCACCAGGCGGAGGATGAGATCGCGGCGTGTTCGTTCGCGATCGGCGCTTCTTACGCCGGTAAGTGTGCGGTGACGATTACCTCCGGGCCCGGGTATTCGCTCAAGCAGGAAGCTCTCGGTCTCGCGGTCATGGCCGAAATTCCGCTGGTCGTGGTCAACGTCCAGCGCGGCGGACCGAGCACGGGCCAGCCAACGAAAGCGGAACAGGGTGATTTGCTATCGGCCTGTTTCGGCAGCCACGGGGACGCGCCGAAGGTCGTCATGGCGGCTGCGACGATCGAGGATTGTTTCTACGCGATGATCACTGCGCGCAAGATTGCCGAGACCTTCAACATGGTCGTGGTTGTATTGACGGATGCAAACCTCGCGACGGCCCAGCAACCTTTCCGGCGGCCGGGCTTCGATGAGGCCTGGCTCGCGCCGCCTACCGACCACGGCGCTGTTCCCGCCGGGACGAAGCCCTACGACTGGGACAGCCGAACCGGCCTTACGCGCAGGTTCATTCCGGGACAGGCTGGCGGCATGCATTGCCTGACCGGTCTGGCCCATGATCGCGACAGCTACGTCGCCTACGATCCGCAAATCAACCAAGAGGGTATTCGCCATCGCAGCTTGAAATTGGCGGCGGTGCAAAAGACCTTGAAGACACCACCCGTGTTCGGGGATCCAACAGGCGATCTTTTGGTGGTGGGTTGGGGCAGCACCAAGGGTGCCATCGAAGAAGCGGTCGCGCGCGTGCAGGCGGAGGGTAAGAAGGTATCGTCCCTGCACCTGACCTTCTTGCAACCGATGCCATCGGGAATAAAAGCGATACTGCAAGGCTTCCGCAGGGTGATCACCATAGAGAATAGCTGGTCGGACAGCCTCGATGACGAGCTCATCGATGCCGACAACCGCCGTTTGTCCAATCTGGCGTGGATGTTGCGCGCAAAATATCTCGTCGACGTGGACTGTTGGAGCGAAGTCACGGGGCAACCTACAAAACCGGCCACCATCGCGCGCGTCATCCGCGAGCAACTGAAAGAGCAAGGGTAACGAAAATGAGCGCTGCTTTTCCTGTGTGTCTGATACGGTCAGAAGACGAGACTTATACGCTGGAGGGCTATCAGCGTGGTGTACCCCGCTGGTGCACGGGCTGTGGCGACAATGCGATCTTAGCGGCCGTGCAACGGTTGTGTCGCGACGAACAACTGCCTCCCGAAAAGACCGTGTTCGTATCAGGCATCGGCTGCTCCAGCCGTTTTCCCCATTATATGAATGTCTACGGCTTCCACGGGATTCATGGTCGAGCGCTTCCTGTTGCCGAAGGTATAAAGATGACACGACCCGATCTGCATGTTTTCGTCAGTACCGGTGATGGCGACTGCTGCAGCATCGGCGCTGCGCACTGGCTCCACGCCATCCGTTACAACATGGATATTACCGTGATGATGCATGACAACCAGATTTACGGGTTGACCAAAATGCAAGTATCGCCCACGTCACCGCATGGCTTGAGAACCAAGACCACGCCACGCGGGGCGCGCCTCGAGCCGCTGAACCCCCTGACGGTGACCCTCGGTGTGTCCAATGTGTCGTTTGTGGCGCAGGCCGTGGACTGGATTCCGGAGCTGTTGCACGACATCATCGCCTTGGCCTATCGTCACAAGGGTTTCTCCTTTGTTCGTGTGTTGCAACGGTGTCCAGAGTACTTGGATGGTAAATTCGACCCGTGGGTGAAAGACCCCAGCAGAACGCTGTTGCTGGTGCACAAGGACGGCGTTGAGCCGAGTGCGAGTCTTGCCAAAGTGTACCGCAACCAAGAGGAGCACGATCCGCTGAACATCCATCGTGCGCGCGAGATTGCGTCAACGGTCGATCCGATACCTGTAGGAATTCTTTACCGAAACCCCAGTGTGACGCGCTACGAGGACATTCGAAAAAGTGAACAGCTGTACACGGCTGAAACGACCAAGACCGTCTTGGAAAAGGAATTTGACAAATTCACGATATGGCCCGCAGCTTGAACAGTACCCTACGAGCTAAGTTAGGCAATCGCGAGGTCGCGGCAAGCAATCACAAACACCACCTCGTCAAAGCAAACGACAAAGAGCATGAATGACAACGCCATGAGCGCTAACCTGTTGAATGCGGAGCCGCCTGTCGCCGATCACTCCCCGCAAGACGCTCCCCAAGAGCTTGATGAGGTCACGCCGTCGGCGCTTCGGGCCGCTATGCTTACCCGATACAAGGATCTTTCGAGCTTGCGCTACGACTACCCGCTGGTCTTGAGTACGGCTGCGGGTGGCGGTGACATCGTCCGATCCCTTTCGGGCATTGTCGACGGCGTATTGCAGCAGGCCGCTCCACGAGGGATCGACGGTGAACGGATCAGGCAGCATGTGCTCAGGCTCGAGCGAGAGATACGCGCGCTCGTGGCGGCGGGAAACACGGGTTCGCTGAGGGAGGTTTGTGAGTTGGCGCGAAGTAACCTGCTGTCGAGCGCCGGTGCTAAAGACCGAGCGGTGTTGGAAGACAGTTTAACGCATGCGCTCGCGGCGCTGGCGTTTGAAGGTGATCTAGTCGACTGCAACGAAAAGACACCGGTGGCGTTACTTAAGCATTTGTGGCGTGCAGTGGAGGATGACAAGACGCGACAGTTCCACCGCAGAATGGACAAGATCATTCTGGGTCTGTCGGACATACTCAAGGTCGATTTCATGAAGTCCGCTGATGCGCGCACACCGGGAACGCTAAAACATTCGGTAGGGAGCGCGTTTGAAAGCGCATTCGACTTCGAAGCTATGTCGCAGCTGTTGGGAAGCGTTTCCCGCAAAGACGCGTTGCCAAAGAAGCGGCGCGAGCGTATCGAAGCGGTGGTCGCAGTGCTTAAATCGCAGCGCTTTTTCCCATCACTGCGCAAAGATGCGAAACATGAGGGAAAAGCAAAGCCACATGGTTTTGTTTTTGACAGCTGTACGCAAGCACTTGATGCCTTCGAGAGCCGGCTATCGGAGATCGTCGAGCTTGTCAAAGCCATCGCCATTGCCGAGCTCGAGCTCCAAAACCGCTACCGCGAGTCCGCGCATGAGGGGTTTTTTGAGCGCTTCGATCAGAATTCGCTTAGACCGGAAGATTTGAGCTCATTTCCGTCGTATCTGGTTTGTCTGCGCGGCGGGCACTGCAGTGCCGGCGAGCAAAGGTTGCTCGTGGAGGTCTTGTCTTCGGCTTTGCCGATAAACGTCCTGCTCCAGAGCGACGATCTTCTTGCAGACTTATCGGTGATCCGCGGAAAGTTCTCTCTTGGCCCGCGAGGCTCGCAACTCGCCAGCATGGCCGTCGGTCTGCACAGCGCCTACGTGCTCCAGGTTAGTGGCTCGCATCTGTACACGATGCGTGACAAGATCATGCGTGGTTTGCAATATGACGGACCGAGCTTATTCAGCGTGTATACCGGTGCCGGCCCAAGCGTGGACCATATTCCGCCCTACCTCGTGGCCGCCGCCGCAATGGAATCGCGTGCCTTCCCAGCATTCAGCTACGACCCGGCTGCGGGACCCGACTTGGCGTCGCGGTTCTGTATTGACGGCAACCCTCAGGCCGAGCGGGATTGGCCGGCCTATCGGCTGGAGTACGAAGACGAAGCGCATCAAAGAATTTCGAAGGAACTCGGGTTCACCTTTGCCGATTTTGTCGCCTGCGACAAACGCTATGCAGGGTGCTTCGCGACACTGCCGCGGAGTCAATGGACTCAGGCTGTGGCGCCATTGTCCGGGTTGTTGAGCAAAAGCGATGCGGGTAGCGCTAGAATCGCCTACGTTCCCGTCGTCGACGGCAACGACGTCCTTAGAAAGCTCGTAGTCGATGACGAATTGATTAAGGCCGCGCGCCGTTGCGGCGACCTATGGCGCAGCTTGCAAGAGCTCGGGGGGATCCACAACTCGCATGCCCAAAGGTTGCTGGCGAAGGAGAAGACGGTCTGGCAGCAGCAGAAGCAACAAGAGCTAGCGGCGCTCGAGGCGCGATCCGAGCAGCCGGCCACGACCCCGGTCGTTGAGCAGGCGGCAAACGCACCCGCAGCGCACGGACAAACACTACCTGACGTGCCGGCCGAAGCGCCGTCGGACGAGGCGTATATCGAGACGCCCCGATGTACGACCTGCGATGAGTGTATACAGATAAACGGTAGGATGTTCGCGTATGACGATAACAAGCAAGCCTACATCGCGGACCCGAGTGCTGGCACCTACCGCGAGCTCGTCGAAGCGGCTGAGAGTTGCCAGGTGGCGATCATTCACCCCGGCAAACCGCAAAACCCCAAAGAGCCGAACCTAGAAGAGCTTATCAAGCGCGCGGAACCTTTTCACTAAGGCTCAGCATCGTCACACTGGGCGGACGACCCGCCCCCGATAGATGCGTCCTGGCAAGCACTTCATTCGAGGGTCCCGTTCAATTGCGGACTGCCGACGCTTCATACTGCATTTCGCCATTTTGTCGCATCGAAGAAACACGGCTGTCCGCGGCCGCGAAACGTGGGCGTCATTGTCATGGCTAAAGCTTCCTTGCGACGGTTGCACGGCAATTAATAGACAACAGCGACACCATGACTGGGGAGACGGCGATGCCACAGAAATGGAAACAACGGCCCACGGGCTCGACCTGGGGTGACTATGGCCCCGATGATCAACTGGGCCGGGTCAACCTCCTCACCCCGGAGAATACATTAAAGGCGGTCAAGGAGGTCAGACAGGGCTTGCGCTTCTGTCTAAGTCTGCCGCTCGATATCCCTGCCACCAATGCCCTTAACGCAAGACGGCAACCGCCCGAGTTCAAGCCGGTGATTCGCGAGGGCCATGTCGCCTTCAACCTGCCGCTTTGCAAGGTCGACCGGTGGCGCACCGAGGTGAATTGCGATGAAGCAGTGACGCTTTATATGCAGCACTCAACCCAATGGGACAGCTTTGCCCATATGGGTGCCTTGTTCGATGCCGATGGCGATGGGAAACCCGAGCCAGTGTATTACAACGGTCATCAAGTGGTGAACGCGGAGACGGGTAAGCCCCGTTTCGGTTCTGTCGGCGCGTGCTGCCTGGGTATGGAACACATGTCCAAGGCATGCATGCAGGGACGCGGCGTGATGGTCGACCTGCACGCCCATTTTGGACGTGAGCACAAGCCTATCGGCTATGATGCGCTGATGCGTGTCTTGGACGCCGACACCATTCACGTCGAGCCAGGGGATCTTGTCTGTTTTCACACCGGCTACGCGCAGATGTTGATTGATGATCCGCGCATCGACGACGCGCCGACGTTCAATGAAGGCTTCACCGGCCTGGACGGTCGAGACGAGAAACTAAAACAATGGATCACCGACAGTGATGTCGTTGCTCTGATTTCCGACAACCGTGCAGTTGAGTTCGAGTACGAAGGTCCGCCGCCGGGAGTCGTGCAAGGGCCGCTTCTTGGCCTTCATGAGTTGTGTTTATTCAAGCTCGGTGTGCACTTGGGAGAACTCTGGTATCTTACCGAGCTTGCACGCTGGTTGCGGCAGCACAAACGTCACCGCTTCCTGTTGACGGCGCCGCCGCTACATTTGCCGGGTGCCGTGGGCTCGCCGGCGAACGCCATCGCGACGGTATGAGACAACGTCCCACGCACAGGCCTGCCGCAAGACGCCTGGGTGTCTGCGGCGCGGGCGATGGATAAGCGATTAATGCGAAAAACCCTCCCTGCGCCAAACGCGCGAGGAGGGTTTTAAGAGACCACGCGAATCGAAACGGTCTAGCTTAACGTCTAGCCTTTATCCTTCGTGCCGGTGGTATCGACCGTAGGGGCGGGCTTGTCTTTTTCAGCCGTAATCGGCTTGGTGCTTTCGTTCTCGGTGGCCTTGTAGGGATGATCACCACCACTGCATCCGGCGAAGCTAGGTGCGGCAGCCATCAGAAAGCCCGTGGCGACGCTGGCGAGCGCTATTCCGAAAATCCTATTCGTGGTCATGCTAAGGTCTCCATTTCGTGTATATGTGCAGATTTCCATTTCTCAGACTACCCGTTATTGGTTCACAACGCCAGTGTTATCTTGACGCTAACGGCGGATTAGGGGATTTTAGACGCTCGTCTCGATTCGTCCAAAGCTGAAGGCGGCGATGCCAGCGAGGAAGGCGACGGTGGCGAAAACGGGCACATAGCTGCCTGTCCCTGCGATCAGAACCGCGGCGACGATCGGTGCGGCCACATGTGCGGCGTAGAGAAAGAAAAGGACACCCCCGGTTGCAAACCCAGCGCGTTCGACCGAGACGGTGCGCGCGACCTCCGCTAAGAAAGCGCCATACCAGCCCGAGCTGCCGATACCGACGAATAAACATACGATCCACATGGTTGTGACTGCCCATTGGGGTTGGAACGCAGCGACCAGGGCCGAGCTTGCGAGAGCGATGACAGCGATAGACCCGAGAATGGCACGTACGTTGCGCAGGCGATCGACCCCCCAGCCGATGACCACGCGGGCTACGGCGCCCGAGGCCTGCATGCTGGCGTAGAGGGCGCCGGCGACTGCGAGCGACAGCGAAACATGCTCAACGAGATAGGCGACCAGGAGCGACTGAAAACAGGCATGCGCCGCCATAAGCGCCACACCGCCTGCCATCAGGCGTCGAAGCCGACTTTCTTCGAGGACGAATCGCATGGACGCGAAGCCCGAAGTGCGCTCCGAGGAATGCGTAGAGCGTTCGCTGCGATCCAATCGTCGGCGTAAGGGCTCCACCGCGAGCGCGGTCGTAGTTGCCAGCGCGAAGACGACCACCAGCGCCATTCGCCAGCTGGCCAGAACAACCACTGCGGGCAATATGAAACCAGCGAGCATCGCGCCGATCGGCGCGCCACTTTGCTTCAGCGAGAAGGTGAGGGCGCGCCAGCGTGGTGGCGTCACGCGGATGAGCACCTGACTGCTGGAGGGGGTATTCGGACCGTAGCCCGCCCCGACGAGCAGCGCGGTTAACACAATCGCAGGCAAGGTCGCGCCACTAGCAAAAAGAAGGGCCAAGCCGGAGCTTGCTAATGCGAGCTGGTTGGTGCGGACCGCACCAAAACGGGCAATGAGTCTGCCACTCCATGCAGAAACCAAAGTTGCTGCCGCGAACAGCAGTCCCGAGTAGACACCAACCAAACTGGGATCGATGCCGATGCTGACTGCTATCGCCGGGGCCAGGACCGGCACGGCGGCAAGCACACAGGCCGCGGCCACCTGCGTGGCGAGCATGCTGGTGAGGGTGACCCCGAACGGGGCGTCGGCAGCTTGGGGCGGCAAGGTTCGCGAATCCTCGTGGATGTCCTTGAGTTCGGCGCAAGACCGAGAAGGAACGCATTCTACCTTTTCGAGCCGATGATGGCGCCGGCTGTCTCGTCTCGAGCCGCTGCGGGCTCAGCGGTGAGAACGCGATGCGGACCCGTAGCGCGCACTTGGCGGCGATACGAGCGACTCTTTGACGTAGATCAACGACAAAGACATCGAGGAATGGTGCCCTGTCACATATGTTCAGGCCTGCCGGTCCACCGACGACCTTTTTTCTGGAGCGCCGACACTGGCCGAGTTTGTCGGGGTTCCTCTGCAGCGGCACGACATTGTCGAAAAGGACATGCTCATGATTCCGATCAAGTTTCAAGTAGTAGGCGAAGAAGACTACGCGTTTGTAGTGACGGTCAACAGTTCCGGAGAATACGAGATAAGCAGCGGCACGTACACCACCGAGCGGCCGCGACACGGCAAGCTGACCCAAGAGCAGAAGGACGAACTGCTGAGCGCGATCGAGGCGCTCGGCACGCCGGCTCAACATCCCATGCCGGCGGGTGAAGAGGCCTTCGAAGCACAACTGACGATCGGGACCGAAGGCGAGGCGATAACGTATTCCTTTTGGGAGGGCGCGCTTGCCGAAGATGCAAAACTAAAGAACCTCGTGCGGCTGTTGGAAATGCTCTAACCCAACGCGGCTGTGATTTGAATCGATGAACTGGGCGTTTATACGTGCTCTCATCGTGTTACCCGGCACCGTAGCAGTGCTCATACCGGCACTGATTCTGTGGGCGAGCTACGATACAGAGTGCGCGGCCTACGTGGCGCGCCCGGATCAAGTCGTTTTTTGGTTGGCACTGCTGGTAACTGGCGCTGGATTGGCTTTGCGCGTGTGGACAGATGTGCTGTTCCTGAAGTTTGGGAACGGCACATTGGCACCGTGGAATCCACCTATCAAACTGGTGATCCGTGGCCCCTATCGCCATGTTCGAAACCCCATGATTAGCAGTGTTGTGGCGGTCCTTCTTGGCGAGGCCCTGTTTTTCCAGTCCTGGCCGCTGGCGGCGTGGACCGTACTGTTTTTCGGCGTTCATCTGATTTATTTTCCAATGATTGAAGAAAAGGGACTGATTAAAAGGTTCGGCAACGACTACTTGATTTATAAAGCTAACGTGCCGCGCTGGATACCGCGGATCCATCCTTGGCCAGGCCCGAAACTGGGCGCAAGTGGGGACTCCCGTTGATGGCAGGAAACCACTGCGTCGCACCAGAGGTGTTAGCGATTCCCTAGCATGGCGGATGACATCGCCACCAACGTACGTATGGCGTACAATCTGCCGGCTCTGCTGTGGGGCGCGTGAGGCCATCGGCGCCAGGTGACGAATAAAGTCGAATTAAAGATAGTTGAACGAGGCACTTTTGCCGGGGGCCACGAGTTCGGGGCTGCCGGACCCTATGAGCGCCTGCTTGGGCGGGCCTATTACGCCGTCGATCCCAAGGCGGCGCCTCAGGCCGGCGTGGTCGACCTCGACAAGGCACCCATCAATGCCGATGGACGCGTCGAATTCGCGGCCGATGTATGTATTTTGAAACCCCTCGACCGTTCGCGCGGAAGCCATCGGCTCTTTTTTGGTTATGGCAATCGCGGCAACAAGCGTGAGCTGCAGTTTTTCAACGACGCGCCCGCTAGTAATGATCCCATAACCTTGGCGCATGCGGGAAACGGGTTCCTCATGCGCCGCGGCTACAGCGTGGTCTGGGGTGCCTGGCAGGGTGATCTACTTCCCGGTGACGGCCGCATGCTGCTCGACGTGCCCGTTGCCACCAACGCCGGGGCGCCGATTACCGGTGTCGTGCGAACCGAGTTCATCGTTAATCGGCGCGGGGTGACGACACAGCCGTTGAGCGGTCAGACCTCTACCCGCAGCTATCCGACGGTCTCCCTCGATACGCGCGGGGCCACACTTACGAAGCGCCGCTACCCCGAAGATGAACGCGTCCCCGTGGCACCGGAGGACTGGGCATTCGCGCGTGTTGAATCAGGCGAGGGCCTAGATGCCCAGGGCGTGCAGCGGGCGATCGTGACATCCGATATCCACATCTACCTGGCAGCGGGCTTTGAGCCCGGCTGGATCTACGAACTCGTTTACACGGCCCGCGACCCGCTGGTGCTCGGGCTCGGCCATGTTGCCGTGCGCGACCTGGTCAGCTTTCTGAGATACGAAGCATTGGACAGCGCCGGTAAACCGAACCCGCTCGAGGGCATCGAAAAGGCCTATGCCTGGGGCCGTTCGCAAACGGGCCGTTGCCTGCGCGATTTCGTGTACCGAGGCTTCAACGCAGACATGCACGGGCGCAAGGTTTTTGACGGCATCCTGCCGCACGTTGCCGGCGGCGGACTTATGTGGATGAATCATCGCTTCGCCAATGTCGTATCGCCGGCCGGCCAGCAGTATGAAGATCATCTTACGCCTGCGGACCGTTTCCCTTTTTCGTATGCCAAATCGACCGATCACCTAACGGGACAGACTGACGCCGTTCTCAAGCGACCCGCGACCGATCCACTTGTTATCCATACACAGTCGTCGACCGAGTACTGGCAGCGCCGCGGCTCCCTGGTGCACACGGATACCGCGGGCAACGACTTGCCTCAGCCCGAGGGCGTGCGGATCTATCTTTGGTCGAGCTCACAGCACTTTGCCGATCCCAATCTACGCGAGCCGGCGCGCGGCATCTGCCAGAACTATTGCAATGTCGTACGCACGTCAATGTTGTTTCGCGCCATACTCGATGCGATGGACCGCTGGGCGACCGAAGGTGTGGCGCCGCCTTTGAGCCGCATTCCCCAGCGTTCGGACGGTACCCTGTTGACGATGGCGGAATGGCGGCGGCAGTTTCCGGCGATTCCCGGCGTGGCGACGCCGCGGGAACCGAACAGCTTGCCCCTGCTCGATTTCGGTGGTCAGTTCGCGCAAGGTTTGATCAGCAAGGAGCCGCCCGAAATCGTATCCGGCAAGCACTATACGCTGCTGGTGCCGTCGGTTGACGCTGATGGCAACGAAATCCCAGGCGTGCGGGCACCGATGGTGGCGGTGCCGCTCGGTACTTACACAGGCTGGAATCTTCGCGCCCGCGGTTTTGGTCACGGCGCTATGTTCGAGTTCACTGGCAGCTACATCCCGTTCCCGGACTCCGCCGAAGAACGGCGCGTCACCGGCGACCCGCGACGATCGATCCTCGAGCGCTATGCTTCGCGCGCGGACTATGTCGCAGCCATCCGGGCTGCGGCGCGAAATCTCGTGAAAGAAGGCCTGATGCTGGAGGAAGACCTGGAGCACGCCGTGGCGGCCGCCCGCGATTGGGGCCGGCCGCTGCACGACGTGCGCTTGTAAGAACCTTAAGAAACCAAGAATCCGTACGCAACCGCGACCAACTGTCGAAGGCCGCTAGGCACTTTCCCTCGGACGTGCTACTTGCCCTTGCTCGGTGGAGGCGAACCTCGTTTCACTACCCCGTCGAAGGTCTTGCCGGGATAGACGGGCATCTTCGCCACCTTGTCGAATTCGGGGATCGTTTGCATATGCTTGAGCATCCGATCTCGCATCTCTTTGTCCGGCAGCGGACCTTTGAGGGCGCCGATGTTATCCGCCTGGTGTTTGGGTTTGGTGGTCGCCGGAATCGCACAGACGACCGCCGGATGCGAGATGATCCACTTGAGGAAAAACTGCGCCCACGTCTCACAAGCGATCTCCTTGGCAAAATCCGGTAGCGGCTGCCCCTTCACGATCTGAAACAAGCGCGCCTTTTCGAAGGGCATATTGACCATAACAGCGGTCCCTGTGTCCATGGCGGCGGGCAATATGCGTTTCTCAGCGACGCGTGTCGCCAGCGAGTAACGCACCTGGACGAAATCGAGCGTACCTTTTTCAACGAACGGGGCGATGAGATCGAAATACGAGGGCTGGTGATGTGTCACGCCCAAATAGCGGATGCGACCGTCTTTCTTCCATTCCTGCATGACTCGCAGGACTGTGCCCGCGTTGACCAGGCTGTGGCACTGCATGAGGTCGATTTGGTCGCGCCAGAGCCGTTCCATCGAGCGCTGGAATTGCCGCTGTGCATGGCTGTCATCGCCGAGCCATTCACCGGTCACCCAGATCTTGTCGGCAATGAACAGCTCACGGGTAATACCGAGCGCGGTGGCATAGTCGCCGATGCTTACCTCGGCCAAGCCGTAGAGTGGCGATGTGTCGATAACACGTCCACCGCCATCGTAGAAAATCTTCATCACTTCGCGCAGGTGTTCGCGGGGTTTCCCCGGTTTGACGTCGAATGCCATGTGCGTACCGAGGCCAATGGCGGGCACCTTCTCACCTGTTCGTGGAATCGCCTTCATGTTGATGTCCGCCGCCTTGGCGAGCGCGGGGGCGCTGCGCAGCAAGCCCGGGGCCGCCAGCGCGGCAGTTCCGAGGCCAAGGGCTTTGAGAGCGTCACGCCTAGAAATGTTGACCGTCTTCTTAATATCGCCGTTCATGGCAGTCCTCCTGAAGGTGATTAATGTGCTCTGGTTTTCAGCGCTGCGAAATCTTATCGATGGCGGGACCATTTGACAATCGGGACCAGCAACCCTGCGATTAAGAGGCGATAGGGTTGCAGACCGCAGAGCGGTATCAAACGGCTCGGCCTGCCGGGCCCATTTACCTTAGCGTCACGCCCGGAGCGCCCGTGCCTGTGGGCTTTTGTACCGTTGATTGGATGGGGAGCCGGACTACACTGATTGTTGAATGAAATCGATGTCCGCACGGGGGGCGACATGAGCAACAAAACGCTACCAGTCGAGCGGCGATTGGACCTGCGCCGGGTGACCGACGTCAAGGTGTTCGCTAATGACGGCGTGCAATTGAAAAAATGCCGATTGCGCGATATCAGCGTCAGCGGCGCCTTTATAGAAACCAAGGAGTTTCCTCTTGCCAAGGGCGCGGAAGTAGAGCTCGTGCTTAGGGTTCGCCGCGAGGGGCGGCTGACGCATTTCCGTTTGCCAGCAAAAGTTATACGCGTTACGCCAGACGGCGCGGCGCTAGCATTTGTCGACCTCGATGAAATGCTGCGCCAGATCGTCTTCGATATCGTAAACGTCGACCAGAGCGAGCAGCACTCCGACCCGTCGTACTAACTATCGTAGTAACTAAGGTGGGAGCTGCCGCTACTCAGCGCCCGTATTGTTCGGCGCAGCCTGCGATTGGTTACTGTTAGCCCGCGCTTCTCGAAGGATTTCTAGCGCGCGCTTCAGAAGCGCTTCGCTGTCGGCGTATCGGTCCTGCGCATAATACAATGCTGCGAGATTGTGCAGCGTTTGTACGACGTCCGGATGCATCGCTCCGAGCACCTTTTCTTGAATGCCCAACGCACGCTTGTGCAGCGGCTCTGCCTCGGCATCCCTGTTAGCCCGGTAGTAGTACAGTCCCAGGTCGTTTAGAGCGAGGGCGACGCTCGGATGCTCGGGCCCGAGTGCTTCCGCTTTGTCCAATGCCGCCAACAGTTCTTGCTCCAACGCCACCGCGGCGGCCACGTCTTGTTCACGGCGGCCGAATCCGCGCCGACGATCGGGCTCGATGCGAATGCGCCCGCGGCGTTCGCCTATGAAGCGTCTGTCACCTTTGCGGCGCTCCGTAAAAACCGTAGCCGGTTCTTTCTTTGGCATCGTCGCCCCCCTTATAGCGCTAGGTGCCAGCTACAAATATAGATCATAAATCGAACGACGGGGCCCGGGGCCCGGGGCACGGAGGCCCGCGGCGTGCCGGGGTCGATTACCGGTAGCCGCCGTGGTAAAAAGCTTAAGTTAGCCCACAGATAGGACGTTTCGCGGAACGCACAGATGGGATCGGCACAAGAACGGGCAAAGGCCTTGGCCGATGAGATGTTGAGGGCCATGAGGGAGGCGAAGGCCGCCGAGGCGCGTGTGAGGCAACTTGGCGAAGCCGTATTGCAGGCATTGGCCGACGCCAAGGCAGAGGCCGAAGCTGCTCGCACCCTGGTCGAATATCCAGCCGGGCGCTACGAATGCAAGAGCTGTGGCCATAGTGTGCTGTTTACGGAACCGGCGAGCGCACTACCTGCGTGTGATAATTGCGGCGGTGGAGCATACATAGGTTCTGAACCTGTGATCACACGACTCGAAGCACCAGCGCCAAAAAAATATTCTGCCGGCATCTATGAGTGCGCGGCCTGCGGCGCACGCCTCGCGATTCCGGAGCAGACGGATGCTCTATCGCCGTGTGATCTGTGCGGTGCAGATCGGCTCAAGGGGCTCTAAGCGCGCAGCCTAGGATGACGTAAAGACGGCATCGGCATCGGCATCGGCGTCGGAGTGGAGTCGGCGCGTGCACTTTAGGCGGGTTCTTGCGTACAATCCGCCGTTCGGAACTGCTGCGTTGATGCCGTTTCCCCCCACCAACCATGACAATCTTAACGCTGCGTGACGTGTCTCTGGCTTATGGCCATTTGCCCTTGCTGGATCGGGTCAACTTCCAGATCTCCGCCGGCGAGCGCGTTTGCTTGATCGGTCGTAACGGCACTGGCAAATCCACCTTATTCCGCGTGCTGAGCGGCGCTGTGCAAGCGGACGATGGCGAGATCTGGCGCAAAGACACCTTGCGAATTTCTCACCTGGAGCAAGAAGTTCTTGTGGATACGCCGGCAACCGTGTTCGAGACGGTGGCGATGGGATTAGGCGAGCTGGGTGAGTTATTGACCGAGTACCACAATGCCTTGCATCACGTCGGCACGGGCGATGCAGCCTCGCTTAACACGCTATCGGCACTGCAGCATCGCATCGATGCCTTGGACGGTTGGAACATAAACCACAAGGTCGAAATGGTGCTGAGCCGTCTGTCGTTACCGGCGGATAAGCGCATTGCCGATTGCTCAGGCGGCGTACGTCGCCAGGTCATGCTTGCGCAGGCGCTCGTTAGCAATCCGGATCTGTTGCTACTGGACGAGCCCACCAATCACATGGACATCGCTGCCATTACCTGGCTGGAAGAGTTCTTGGTCTCGTATCAAGGCGCGTTAATTTTCATCACGCATGATCGTACCCTGGTTAGACATCTGGCGACCCGAATCATAGATCTCGATCGTGGAAAACTGACGTCGTTCCCAGGAAGTTACGAGTATTACCTGAGAAAAAAGGATGAATTGCTGGAGCTCGAAGCAAGGGCAAACGCGAAATTCGATAGGAAATTGGCGCAAGAGGAGGCCTGGATACGCGAGGGGATCAAGGCGAGGCGCACGCGCAATGAGGGCAGGGCGAGAGCTCTGCAAGCGATGCGAAAAGCGCGGCGCCGGCGGATCGAGGCGAAAGGCAGGGCCCAAATCGATATAGACAGCGGTGATCTATCCGGCAAGCTGGTCGCAGATCTGCGGCACGTCGATTTCCGCTACGATGATCATTGGATTATTCGCGATTTGTCTACGCGAATCCTCCGTGGTGACCGCATTGGCATTATTGGCCCCAACGGTTGCGGCAAGAGCACCCTGCTGAAGCTGATCGTAGGCGCAATCAAACCGTTTTCGGGACAAGTCGTGCTGGGGACACGCCTGGAGATGGCATACTTTGATCAGCACAGGGCGCAGCTGAATACGGAAAAGACCGTACGCGAAGATATTGGCGAAGGCAAAGACTACATTCAGGTGCGAGGCCGTTGGCAGCATGTCATCGGTTACTTAAAGGATTTCTTGTTTCCGCCAGAGCGTATCGATTCTCCTGTGAAAAGCCTGTCGGGCGGTGAGCGCAATCGGCTACTTTTGGCGAAGTTGTTTTCGCAGCCGGTGAACATGATGATCTTGGATGAGCCCACCAATGATCTTGACGTCGACACGCTGGAGTTGCTCGAGGAATTATTGACGCATTACGAAGGTACTTTGTTGTTGGTAAGCCATGATCGGACGTTTTTGGACAACGTGGTGACCAGCACTCTCGTGTTTGAAGGCCAAGGAAGGGTTGGGGAATACGTCGGAGGTTATGAGGACTGGATTAAGCAACGAGGGGCGCAGCCAGGGTCGCCCGCCGAGGACGCGATGCCTTACGCCGCCAAGGAAGCGGACAAGCACAGAAAAAATCCGGCGTTGCAACGCAAATTAAGTTACAAGGAGCAACGTGAGCTGGAAACGTTCCCGGCGCGAATCGAAGCATTGGAACACGAGCAACAACAACTGGAAGAGCAAGTCCAGCGCGGGGAGTTTTATCGCCAAGAGAAGGCAGTCATCACGAAAACGCTGGCGCGTCTGGACGCGGTACGCGAGGAGTTGGAAAAAGCCTACACACGCTGGGGGCAGCTCGACGCCATGACCAGGTAGATAGGCGGGGTAGTGCCGCCGGGCTGATCGCGGCAGGCGCGTGCACCGGAGCTTTTTCAGCGCTTTGTTGACGTTCGGCGCACCGGTGCCCAGAAATCGTCGCTGTCCCGACGTCCCGCGCCGCGTCGACGATTACCCTCGTCCGGTATGGCGCGCGCCTTGACCTTCGCACGCCGCCGCTGGCGGCGGCGTTCAGGTCCGGCGTAGGATGCCCGGGTGCGTCCAGTTCTTGCCATTGCTCCTGACTGGGCAGTGCGCTTGGAACAAGTAAAAAATAGCAGGCCGCAGGCCGGCGTCCAGCGCGCCGCCAGCTCTGGAAATTGGCGGTGTTAGGTCTCCGCCTGTTGCCTTTTCCCGGTCTCGATGTTAGGTACTTGCACCGGTAGTCTTAGGCGAATGGATCCGGCCGGCACATTGCAGACACTGGTGGGTACCCTTGCGGGCCAAGGCGAGCGAGCAGCGCTGATTGCGCTAAGCCGCGATGGGCTGGAGAGCTGGACCTACGCGGAGCTGGCTGACCAGGTCAATCGCCTTGCCGCGGGTTTGCGCGCCAAGGGCTTCGAGCAGGGGGACCATGCGGTGCTATGTGCGCCCAACTCGGCGCCATGGGTGGTCGCGTGTCTCGCGTTGCTGCAAATCGGGGCGATCCCGGTCCCCGTCGACACCCAGGCCTCACGCGAAGATCTGGCCCACATCCTTAAAGACAGCGGCGCCCGTTGGGCGTTTGTCTCGAGCGCGTTGGCGTCCCAGCTGTTGCAGACACAATCTGCCGCAGGCCTGCATCTCGTGTTGTTGGACGAAGAAGCCCGAAACGAGCCGGATCACTGGCGGCGTTTGCTGACCCAAGGTGGCACGGATTTTCGTGCTACATCCCCCGAAGATTGCGCAGTGATTTTCTATACATCGGGTACCACTGGGCCTCCCAAGGGCGTTCCGCTCACTCACCGCAATCTCAGCAGTAACATCGCCGCACTGGTAGCGCTGAACATCGCGCATGCGGACGACCGCTTGTTGCTTCCCTTGCCACTGCACCACGTCTATCCGCTGGTGGTGGGACTGCTGGCGCCGTTGGCGATTGGGGTGGCGGTCATCATTCCGTACTCGTTGACGGGGCTGCACATTCAGCGGGCGCTGCGCGAAGGACGCGCAACGGCAATACTCGGTGTCCCCCGTTTATATTCCGCCCTGTGCGGAGCGATCGAACAAAGAATCAGTGCGCGGGGTCGGATCGTGTGGGCGTTGTTTCGCGCAATGCTGGCTTTGTCGATCGGGGCGCGACGCAGCTTCGGCCTGAATACGGGGCGATGGTGTTTCGCCGCGCTGCGTCGGCGCGTGGCACCTGACGTGCGTCTGGTCATATCGGGGGGTGCAGCCCTGGAACCGGCATTGGCGTGGAAGCTGGAAGGCCTCGGTTGGCAAGTCGCCACGGGTTACGGTCTCACCGAAACATCGCCCATTCTCACTTTCAACCTCCCCGGCGAGCGCCGATTCGACAACGCGGGACGGCCGCTTCCCGGCGTTGCTCTGCGCATCGACAAATCCGATCCCAATGCGCTGCTCGGCGAGGTGGTGGTCAAAGGGCCTAACGTGTTCTCCGCGTATTACCGCCTGCCCGAGCAGAGTGCTCAGGCGTTTACGGCGGACGGCTGGTTTCGTACGGGCGATTTGGGTTATCTCGACGATAAAGGCTATCTGCATCTCAATGGGCGCGCTTCTTCCATGATCGTTCTGGCAGGCGGTACAAACATCAATCCCGAAGAGGTCGAGGCGGCCCTGGAATGCGGGCGCTATATCAAGGAAGCCGGGGTCTTGGAACGGGATGGCCGTCTGAGCGCCATCATCGTTCCCGACAACAGTGTCGTGCGCGACCTCGATCCGTTAAGTCTCGAACAAGTGGTGCGGCAGGATGTGCGCGAACACTCTCGAGGACTTGCCTCCTATCAGCAGGTCGGCAAGATCCTCATCGATCGCACGCCGTTGCCGCGCACGCGTCTGGGCAAATTGCGCCGTTACAAGCTGAACCGGCGTTACGAGCAGATTCGAAAGAGAGAAGGCCCCTCGCGGCCACCAGCGGGGCCGTTACCCATCGACGCTTTGGCACCGGAGGATCGGGAGTTGTTGGAGGATCCGATTGCCAGGCGTGTGTGGGCATGGCTAGGCGAACGCTATCGAGCTCAAGCGCTGAGTCCGGACACCGACCTTCGACTTGAGCTCGACGTCGATTCCATTGAATGGTTAGGCCTGGCCTTGGAGATTCGCGATCACATCGGCGTCGAGCTCGCTGATAGCGTCATAGGGCGCGTCGAAACCGTGCGCGACTTGCTGAGGGAGTCCATCGCGGCCGTCTATACCACCGAGGCGGCGATTGAACCCAAAGCGCAACTGCGCGAACCGCAGACACTTTTGGACGAGCAGCTGCGGCGATGGTTAAAGCCATCCGGCGCCATGGCCCGCGGATTTAGCCGCTTGTTGTACGCCATTTTCCGACCGCTGATGCGATGGATATTTCATCTGGAAGTGCGAGGCGAGACCAACATCCCCTCGACGGGGCCGTGCATCATTGCCCCCAATCACCAGAGTCTGTTAGATCCGCTTGCGGTGGGCGTGGCATTGGGTTCAAGGCGTTTGCTGCACACGTTCTGGGGCGGGTGGACGGGCATCATGTTTAATAGTCCGCTGCGACGCGCATTTAGCCGCGCGCTACGTGTACTGCCTGTCGACCTGGGCAGGGGGCCGCTATCGAATCTGGCGTTGGGTATTACGGCACTCCAGCAAAACTCTAACCTGGTCTGGTTTCCGGAGGGCGAACGCTTCGCCACAGGCGAGCTGCATGCGTTTCAGACGGGCATCGGTCTTTTGGCACAAGCATATCCGGTACCGATCGTGCCGGTATGGATCGAGGGCAGCGGACGGGCGTTGCCGCCCGGTGCGAGTTGGCCACGGCGCTGTGCGATTAGTGTCACATTCGGCGCGCCTCTCGACGTGAAGCACCTGGAACAGCAGGGAGTCGGTACGCAATCGCATGACCGTATCGCCAACGCCTTACATAGCGCGGTCGCAAGCCTGCGTCCCAAGGCCCCGCCACCTGGGTGAGGGAATCTTGCCGGCTAATCAGATCCAGCATCGTGGACGCCGTGAATGACATATCCCATGGAACGTGTGCGAACGCAGTCGGTTGCCGTTCCTTGACTGCGATGGGAATAAGGCGTGTCTTTTTAGCGATCGCCCTCGCCGTTATGGGCGGCTGCGCCGCACCGGTCAAAGGACTCTTTCCGCCTGCGGAGAATGCCCCTAGCAAGCGAATCTATTTGGTGAGCCACGGATGGCACGCAGGCATCGTCATCCGGCGCGGAGATATTCCTGATGGGGTGTGGACGGAACACAGGCGTGACTTTGCTCAGGAAAAATATCTGGAAGTGGGCTGGGGCGATAGGGATTTTTATCAGGCACCGGAACCGACTGTGGGAATGAAGCTCAAGGCGGCGCTGCTTCCGACCAACAGCGTGTTGCATGTCGTCGGGTTCAGTGATCCCGTAACCGACTATTTTCCGTACAGCGAAATTATCGAGATTGCGCTGTCCTACGAAGGCTTCGAACGATTGTGCAGGTACATCGCACAGAGCTACAAAAAGGATGAGCGAGGCGAACTCATGGCCTTAGGACCGGGATTATACGGGAACAGTCGGTTCTATCAGTCGAAGGAAACTTATCACGTTTTCAAGACGTGCAATGTCTGGACCGCCCGAGCGCTGCGTGCGGCCGGCTGTCCTGTTAGGCCAGGTAGCTTAATCAAGGTGAAAAGCCTGATGTCTAGGGCGCAGACGTTCGGCAAAGTCATCCAATCCAAGCGCGATTCTCAGTGACTGTCGAAACCTTTGGTCTCGAGACTCGCGTCCGGCCCGGCGAAAGCAGGCATCCGGTGGCAAAACACCTCACCACGCAGCGGGATCTGTTGGATTTTTTATGACCGACGCATTGATGCGATAATGCCTTTCATTGATGGCCCGTACCGCTGACATTCCTAGGGTTCATTCTGCCTGTCCACATGACTGCCCGAGCACCTGCGCGTTAGAGGTCGAGCGTCTGGATGCCCACACCGTGGGACGGCTGTACGGAGCTCGGGACAACGATTACACAGCGGGTGTCATCTGTGCCAAGGTGGCGCGTTATGCGGAGCGCGTGCACCATCCGCAGCGCTTGCGCGTGCCGTTGCGCCGCGTGGGTCCTAAGGGCGAAGGAATAAAGGCGTTTCAACCGCTGTCCTGGGACGCTGCCCTGGACGAAGTGGCGGAGCGGTTCACCGACGCGGCCGCGCGCTACGGCACCGAGTCGGTATGGCCGTACTTCTATGCCGGCACGATGGGGCTTGTGCAGCGCGACGGTATCGAGCGTCTACGTCACGCGATGAAATACGCGCGCCAACATTCCACAATCTGTATCACCTTGGTGGACGCAGGCTGGAATGCCGGTACCGGGATGAAACGGGGCGTGGACGCGCGCGAGATGGTCGACAGCGATCTCATCGTGGTCTGGGGCTGCAATCCTGTGAGTACCCAGGTCAATGTGATGCATCACATCGCCAAGGCCAAGCGCGAACGAGGTGCCCAGCTGGTGGTCGTCGATCCTTATCGCACGCCCACAGCCGAGAAGGCGCAGATGCACCTCATGCCTCGCCCCGGCACCGACGGAGCGCTTGCCTGCGCGGTCATGCATGTGTTGTTCAGGGATGGCTATGCCGACCGCGAGTATATGCAGACGTATACGGATGTCTCTGATGAGTTGGAGCAGCATCTGGCGACGCGTACGCCTGAATGGGCCGCCGCCATTACCGGGCTCCAGGCCGACGAGATAGTAGCCTTTGCCCAACTCTACGGGCGCACCAAACGCTCCTATATTCGATTGGGCTACGGTTTTTCGCGCTCGCGTAACGGCGCCGCGAATGTACATGCGGTGAGTTGTCTGCCAGCGGTCACGGGGGCCTGGAAATACCACGGCGGCGGGGCCCTCTACAGTAATCACAGCCTTTACAAAATTGACGACAGTTTGATCAAGGGCACCGATCTGCTCGATCCGAGCATCCGCATATTGGATCAGTCGCGGATCGGTCCGATCCTCACCGGCTGCAATGAGGATCTCAAGGGCGGCCCACCTGTGGTGGCGCTATTTATTCAGAACACCAACCCCATGGTTGTTGCTCCCGAGTCGCTCAACGTCCGCACAGGGTTCGAAAGGCAAGACTTGTTCGTGTGCGTGCACGAGCAGTTCATGACAGAAACGGCGGCCATGGCCGATATCGTGTTGCCGGCGACTACTTTCCTGGAACATGACGATATTTACAAAGGCGGTGGACATACCTATCTGCAGGTCACGCGCAAGGTGATCGAACCGTACGCTGAGAGTCGGTCCAATCATTGGGTCATCTGCGAGCTCGCCAAGCGCCTCGGCGCCAAGCACCCCGGGTTCCAAATGACGGCATGGGAACTGATCGACGAAACCCTGAAGCGGTCCGGTTGGCCCGACGCCGAGACGATCCACGGCAATCATTGGCACGATTGCGCGCTAGATTTCGAAACGGCGCATTTTCTCAATGGCTTCGAAACGCCCGACAAACGTTTTCACTTCAAACCCGACTGGGCCCGGGTGGGCCAGGCGCACGCGCGCATGCCGGCACTGCCCGACCACATGGCAACGATCGATGAGGCTGATACGGAACATCCATTTCGTCTGGTCGCCGCACCGGCGCGCAACTATCTGAACACAACCTTCACCGAAACGCCGACCTCGATCAAACGCGAAGTCCGGCCGACCGTACTGATTCATTCGCGGGACGCGCAGACGCTCGGGATCGACACGGGTCATCGTGTCCGACTCGGTAATCGACGCGCCAGCATCGTGGCGCATGCCAAGCGGTTTGACGGCGTGCAGCCGGGTGTGGTTATCGTGGAGAGTGTTTGGCCCAATCACGCCTTCGAAGAAGGCATCGGCATCAATGCGCTGGTCAGCGCCGAGCCAGGGCCACCAAACGGCGGCGCGGTGTTTCACGACACGGCCGTCTGGATCGAGCGAGCCTAGCGTAGCGGTTTTTGCTGAATCGTCGTCGCGCAGCCTTATGTTGGTTTACCCCTTATCTTTCTTCCTCATTAATGTCACTCCGCAGCGTTCGAGCTGCTGTTACGGGCATCTTTAAGCGCCCATCCAGCAAACGGGCTGAACCGAATGATCACGGAATTGGGCGAACGCGTGGAGAGGTACCGGTAAAATAGCCATCGCCGTTATAATGCAGGCAGTTTGCGTTGTTAGGGTGTTCACTTACGGCAACGATCGGGCGAAATAAATCGGGCGCTGCGTCGCACATCATGGCTAAAGCGGCGTGGCGTCTCAGGCAAAACGATGATTGATTCAGTTGCACAAGCAGCACAAGGGCGATCCGGACCGCGGCGTGACTACGGCACGTCGATTCTCCGTACCGATACGACAACGCAAAAAGCTGAGCTTGCTGCCATGTGGGTGTTGCAGCAATTTGACACCTACTACGCGGAGTCCCGAGACATACCCTATCGTGCCAAAGAAGCCTTTGAAAAGAAGGACCCTCGCAGTTCGCTCGCGCTAAGCAAAAGAAGACTCTCCATGTACAGCGAGAGTATTAGTGAACTCGCTGCAGCCCTAGAAAACGCGTTTCCGCTGTTGGCCGAGAATGAAGAACTGTGGGGCCAGATCGAGACAGGTTATCTGAAGCTCATCGAGGAAAGATACGAAGCCGACATAGCCTTTGCTTATGTGCATTCCGTGAGAAGAAAGATCTATCAGGGCGAATGGAAACCCGTCGAGTATTCCTTCACCAAGCACGACGGCAAAATGCGCACAATCGACGCCGAGCTTTATGCGAGCTTTCCTGGCGGCGCCAGCGTTTCCGAGCAGACCGTCATGGCTATTTTGAATATTCCCGATTTTTCGCAACCGTATAGAGCACTACGAGCCGATGCGTCTCGGGTGGCTGAGCGAGTCAATCGCAATTTGCAATTGCATGAACGACACACCGAGGAAATTCAGCGTATAGAAGTCATTAACGCCGGTTTCTACCGAAACCGCGGCGCTTACATCGTCGGCAGACTCGTGTTGAGCGACGATTCCATTCTACCGTTGATCATCGCTTTGCTTAATGAAGATCGAGGAATATATGTCGATGCAGTGCTGAATTCACAAGCCGATGCGCATAATCTTTTCAGCTCTACGTTGGCAAACTTCCATGTCACGCATAGGCATTATCACGAATTAGCGGCCTTTTTGAGCACCATCATGCCGCAGAGACCGTTGGGACTGGTTTACTCGACGATCGGTTTCAATCACGTCGGTAAAGTGGCCATGCTGAATGAAATAAAAGCCGAGCTGACTAATCGAAAAGAATTGTTTGAAACCGCAGTCGGATTTCCCGGAACGGTCACGCTCGGGTTCGCGGCACCGTCATCGTTTTATAGTTTAAAAGTGATACGCGATAAACCGACGGCACAATACAAATGGGGAGAATATGGCGGACTGGAAGAGGTATTGGAGAAATACAAAAGAGTGCACGAAATCAATCGTGCCGGCAGCATGCTGGATAACATCATCTATTACAATCTCAAGCTTGAGAGGAGATTGTTCGAGGCGTCATTACTGGAGGAGTTGCTGCGCGAGGCCAAGCAAAGTGTTTTCTCGGAAGGGGACAGCATTATTTTTAAGCACCTGATCGCGCAGCGCAAGATTGTGCCGCTGCCAGTGTTTTTAAAGACAGCGTCGCAAAAAGAACGCGAGAATGCGGTGATTAATTTAGGATACAGCATCAAGAACAACATGGCCGCGAATATCCTTAATAAGGATCTGGATGCGAGAAACTATGGGGTGAGCCGATACCTTCGGGTGTTCTTGTTCGACTACGACGCGCTGGAGCCGTTAACGGAAGCGAAGATCCGGACAAATCAAGATCGTATAGACGGCGAGGAGGACATACCGGAGTGGTACTTTGAAGATGGGGTGGTCTTCCTGCCGGAGGAAATCAAGATAGGGTTAGGGATTGCAGATCGCAAGCTCCTCGATCTTTTCTCGGAAATCCATGGCGATTTGTTGACCATGGAGTATTGGCAGAAAATCCAAAATGACTTGAGAGCGGAAAAAGTACCGCGTTTACATGTGTATCCGGAGGGATGCAAGCTGAAGCGCTGAGAACCTCGGCGCATCCCGTCCACATCGGTGCAATGGCAAACCACGAGCTTACGCGATGTTCCCACCACTTCATAGGGAATGCCCCCAGACTGACAACTTCCCGTGTATTTAGTAGCCACAATTTGAATCCTCCCGGATGTAAGTGATTACCTGCGCCACTTTAGACCGAAACCGGTCTTGAAGCTCAAGTCTCCGCAAAGGGCCGTCTGCCCATTCGCACCCGACACTATCGGCTTCCGCTTTGGAGGGGAAGTCCCGCCTGTGGTACCCGCCCCACCATTAGGCGTAAGCTTGTCTAACCCGCGCAGACTCGCGCAACCCAACCCCGGGGAGGGAAGCATGAGCGCAACTGTCGCACGTAATCTGAAACCGGTAGACGCGTTGGAAGTGAGTGTCTTGGTCGACAACGTGGTCGATCCATTGTCTACGCTCCCGAAAGACGTGAGGGGCGAGCAGGCCGTTCTGAGGAGCAAAGGTTTGCGGGTCTCATCGGGGCACGCCCGGTGCTGCGCGAACCACGGGCTGTCCTTGGTCATCACGGCGCGCCTGGGCAGCGATATCCGGATCCTCCTCTTCGATGCCGGGCCCGAGGCGTATACGCTCTCGCGAAACGGCGACCGCCTGAGAACCCCCTTCAGCGAAGTCGGCGCCATCGTGCTTTCCCACGGGCACTGGGATCATGGCGGCGGTCTGCCGGAGGCTATTCGTCTCGTCACCGCCGCCAATGGCGGCAACCCCGTTCCCTGTCACGTCAATGACGGCATGTTCGTGACCCGCGCTTTACGTCTTCCGGATGGTCAGTTCTTACCTTTTGAAGACGTGACCAAGCCGGTCGAGTTGTCGAAGCTGGGTGCCTCGGTCGTTGACGCCGCCGACGCGCGCCTCGTCATGGAACAGATGTTCTATCTCAGCGGGGAGATTCCGCGGGTTACGCCTTACGAGCGCGGTCTCCCCGCCCACGTAAAGCTAGCGAAGGATCGACGCTCTTGGGAGCCCGACCCGCTCATTCCGGACGAGCGCTACGTCGCCGCGCATGTGAAAGGCAAGGGCATTTTAGTGTTTACCGCGTGCTCACACGCGGGCCTGATCAACGTACTCACGGACGCACGCAGCATCTTTGGCGATGTGCCACTTTACGCGGTCATGGGGGGTTTTCATCTGTCGGGGCCCGCGGTCGAAGACATCATCCCCGATACCATTCGCGACCTTGGCGATTTTGCCTTGAAGCGCATCGTGCCATGCCACTGCACGGGTTGGCGCGCCGTGCATGCGCTCGCCAATGTCTACAAGGACGATGTCTTGACGCCGGCAGCGGTGGGAAGAGAGTTTCTATTCTAGGCAACGGGTGGCCGATACGAACCGATCCTCAGCGTTTCCTTTGGGTTGTTTTCTGCCGCCTGCCGGTTTGGATCAGTCAGTTCGAAGGTGTACGGCTGAGACTGCGGAAGTACTCATCCACAAGCGTACGAAACTCGACAGGCACCTGGTCGTCACCCCGTAGGGCGAGTGCGCGCGCCTCTGTTTTGTCCAAGTCTTTGCGCAAGGCAAATTCCACCTCTTTCAAGGCCGCGATCAATGCCGCTTGACGCTGCAACAGTGCCTTTGGATCCTTGTAGGCAGAGTCTTTTTCCAGCTCGTGCAGGGCGGCCACCAGGTCGCCAATGTCTCGAGCAAGATGTCGGCTGCGATCGAGCTCGGTGATCAGCCCTTCGAGGTCGGCTCGCCCCCGTTTGAACTCACGCTGCAACCCAGCGATATCTTCAACCCCGAAGCGATTGGCGACGTCAGTGCCTGAAGCGCCAGTGGAGGACGAAGCGTCGGCACGATTGCCCGGCGGCTGCGAGCCATGGGGCTGTCGTGCCAGCCGCTTCTGCAGTGACTCCATATTGCGCACCAGGTCTCGCAACCGTTCCAAACGGCGCGCCCGGTCCGGATGCGCGGCTTGGTCGAGCGCTGCCAAGGCGGCGGCCAGTTTGTCGCCGAGCTGACCCAATGCCGTGTCGATTTTCGACTCCAGACGCAGCAGGTCCTCAAGCTTGAAGTCCTTCAGTGCGGCAGCGGACCGTTGGATGTTTTGTGCAAGCTGTTCCTCGCGCATCGATCGTGCCGCGTCACGCAGCGCACGCACGCTGGCTTGTCGGCGTTCCCTGGCGCTCGTGCTGAGCTGCTCGAGATCGCTCTCCAAGGCACGCGTCTCTTGTGTCATGTGCGCCTTGCGTTCCTGCAGCGTCGCAATCGCTTCACTACGTTGTTGCGCATCGTCAGGCAGAGCACGGACGTTGTCTGTGACGTCCCGTTGTTGCGTGGCTAGGCGCCGTGCGCGTTCCAGCGCTTGGCTGACGCCACGTCGAAGCTCCGCGTCGCGTTCCCTGCCGAGCGCCTGGCCGGCCTCGCGCAGGCGCTCGAGTGCCGCCTGCGCATCGGCCAAGGCGTGTGCGCTGCCGGCGGCGGTAGCGGCGCGGCGCATGGCCTGCGCCGCTTCACGCGCCTGATTCATCATCGCCTCCAGTTTCTTGTCCGGTCGTTCACGCGACAGGCGTTCCAGCTGTCGGACCACCTTGTCGAGCTCCTCGGCGAGCGCACGCTGACTGTTGTCGCTTCCGGCCGGTCCGGCGCTGAGCTCAGCCCGCGTTCGCAACCGCTCAAGCTCACGTTGCTGACGGCGCGCGAGCTCGCGCAGTTTTTCGCGGGTGTCGTCGAGCGCCTGGGCGGTGGGGGGCTGCCCGTGCTGCAGACTTTCGTATTGGCTGCGCAGCTTGTCCAGCTCGAGCTTGAACAAGTTAGCGAGATCTTGCGCCTCAGCCATGTTGGCACCTTGTCCGCCACTGCCGGCACGGGCGACTTGCATCTCGCGAAAGGCCGCCTCGGCCCGTTGCAAGTGACGCAAGGCCTTGCGTGCCGGCGTGAGTGCAGCCTGCGGGTCGCGTTCGCCGAGCGCGGCTTCGGTCGCATGCATGGCGTCCACCGCTTGGGGCAGCTCCTGGGCCATTTGCTGCAGGCCTTCATCAACCTGCATGACGGCGCGCTCGCCAAGCCGCCGGATGATGGCCTCGACACGATCGCGAATACGGGCCTCACTGCGCACCAAGAGGTCGACCGTTTCTATAAAACGGTCTTCTTTATAACTTTCTCGATCGCGTGCCAGATTGAAGGTCGCGATCACGAGCTGGCGTTGTTGCTCGGAGAGCAGGCGTTCGTGACGGCCGCCTGCCATGGCACCGGCTCCGCCCTGGGCCTGGCGAAATGCCAGTTCGAACGGACGCACTTCCATGAAGTAAATGTCGGTCATTGTTTCTTGGCCCGCATCGATCACGGAATCGCGCGCCCGGACGTAGTAGGCGATCAAGTCTCCCGGTTGCAGCCCGAGCTCCTCGAGAAACAAGGTGTGCGCGGTGCTGATCTCTCGTGGCCGCCGCTCGCCTTCGTGCAGCGGCTTGCTCTGCTCAGCACCGCCGTTGACCGAGTAAACGAGCTCGAGGCGGCCGATACCCAGATCGTCACTGGCGGTCACTTCGATCAGGGGCTCCTCGACACTGGTGACACGCGAGTCCCGTCCCGGCGAGGAAATTTGCACCGTTGGCGCGCGGTCAGGACTGACCTCGATCGCATAGTTGGGAGTAGCGGCGACCAGCAGGCCATCGCCGTGGGGAAGGTCGATGCGATAATGTCCGGGCTGCTCGATCTCAAGGGAGGCGGACCAGCTACCGTTTGGTTGTGCGATCAGGGGCCGGGACTCGCGCCCGCTGACAACCAAGGCACCTGCGGACACCGGCAGACTGGGGGTAACGCTGATATCCACGCGTGTGCCGCGGACGGCGTTGATGTCACCGCCGTCAAGGACCTGTTTGGGCGGCAAGGCCGTGTACGGCGGGTAGTGGTAGGTCAGATCGATGCGGCGCACCGTCGGCAAGTCAGCCACATCGATGCGATACACGGGAGAGCGTAAGCCGCCGGCTTGTACGTAATACTCACCGCTCTCTTTCAGATCGAAGAGGAAGGTCTCGAACGCCCGCGCCTCGGTGCCGGCGACCATAGTCGACGCTTGCCACGCAGCAACGCCAAAGCGGCTGAACAGCTGCACCGCATCGGGATCGAAACCCTCGATCCGCGCCACAATAAGCTGATCGCCACCCCGCGATGCGAGAACGTCGCCCGGTGCGACCGATAAGTGGTAGGGGCTTGCTGCAACACTAATGCCGGGCACGAGTAACTTGAGCCCATGATACAAGCCCGGCGGCAGCAGAAGCGTTAACAAGACCACCGTGACGATCGTGACTGCGAGCGTCACGTTGGCGCGATGCAGGGCATGGCGTTCAATGCGGCGGCCATGGTCGATCGCACGGCTTACCTGGCGGGCCTGCTCCATCAAACCGGTTTCCAGTCCGGGAGGCACCCTACGGTCCCGTGTGTCTTCAAGCTCGACGGCGCTGGCGAGCGCCATCGCGAGCGCAGGCTCGCGTTCCTCCACATACAGGGCAAGCCGAGCGTCGGATACACCTGGCAACAGCGGTATGCCGAGCAACGCGCCCAGGGCTACGGCGAGAATAAAATAACTTACGGCACGCGCCGTAATGACCAGCGCAGGTGCGTATTGCCAGGCATCCATCACCGCTGCGGCCGCGAGCGCAACACTTGCCGTGGCAGCGACGAACCAGGCCAGGCGCCACATGAGCCGACGCAGGCGCAAACGCGTGCGTACCGTATGCAAAAGGCGCGCGATCTCCGAAGGGTGTTGAGATCTCATGTTGCGTTCCTCGCCATTCGGCCCAGTGACAGCCGATTCGCGATCCAGCTTTCGAGCCCAAGCAATACTGCCCCGGCCAACAGAATGAACCACCACAGCTGGCGCTGCCGTTGCGTCGTGCCTGCTTGGCGATTTACCACAGGCGCTTCGCCGATGGAAGCCGGTCGCACAGCCGCCAATACCGTGTCGATGTCCAAGGGCTCGAGCCTGGATTCCTCGGCGAGCGTGTTGGCGGCGAACATCATAGTGCGGGCGCCGCCGCCGCTGACATGCGCCTCGTAGAATCCCGGTTCGCGGATACGCACGGCGCTCGTGGCACGCGCAAGCTTTTGCTGTCTACCCGCAGGCGTTTTGAGCGTGGCGCTGGCGCCGCGAGCGAGCGCAGCGGCAGCGGTGGCATATGCCGGTTGCCCCTTGGCGTATCGCTCAAGGTCGACGACATCGCCCACGGCGAAGGCATGCGGAGCTGGCGTATAAGCGGCGAGATACTTTAGCGCCGCGTGCAGGAAGGGAAGGTAGCCGGCTTGCATTGGCAGCGTGTTCCAGTACGGGTCCAGGGTCGTCGTGAGCACGAGCACGCGCCCGCGACCGACGCGCCGTTCGGCAATGGCGACCGCGTTGTCGTCGTAGCGGGCAATGATGTCTTGCGGCGCGACCTCGCTCAGGGTGCGATAACGATAGACCTGTGCGCGTGACAGATTGCCGCCGTCGGCATTGGTAAACGTCGCCCATACGGGATGAGTCCGCTGCACGCCCAAGATCCGCGCCGGATTGCCATCACCGCGATCGACAGCTGGACCGAGGACACCGGGCACAAACCCCGTCTCGTCATTGGGCCAGGCCCCTTGCAGCCGATCTGCGGCAACGACCAGCAACCCACCGCCCGCATGCAAGAATCTTTGCAAGGCGTCTCCTGCGCGACCGCCGGGTATTGGCGCATCGTTGATCACGAGCACATCCATGTCACGGAGTTCGTCATCGCGAATCTGCGCAGCGGCACGAGAGAGGACGCGAAACGCCGGTTCAGTCCCTTGCTCTAAGGCGCGGCGCAGATAAAGGGCTTGTATCGGCCGGGCCGCCGGGTCCTTTAATAGCCCGACGGCGATCGTCTCGCCATTCCCTAGCACCAGCTGGCGGGCGTTGTCGGCGGCGAGCGCGTCATCACCCAAGCGAATACGCACCCGCGACGGCGTCGTCGCATCGGTGACCAGATCAAAGCTGATTTCCCCCGCTTCGCCGACTTTCAATGCAAGGGGGCGACGCCCCTGTACTCTGCCATCGACTTCGAGCACGACGTCGATCGTGTGCATAGCAACGGTGCCCGTATTGAGCACCCGAGCGATAAGCCGCACGGCCTCGCCGCCGTCGCGCGCGCGGCGCTCGACATTGATCGCCGCGAGCGCCGCATTTGCCGCGCTGCCCCCGTCGATGAAGCGGGAAATGATCCGCATACCCGGCGGCACCACTACTTGTTTGTTCTCCTCCAGGCCGCTACGTTGGAAGTCCGAAATCAGGACCAGCTCGCGGTGTGGCACGATGCTGTCAGTCAACAGTCGCGCGGCACTTTCTATAGCGCCGAGCAGCTTGGTATGGCCCGACGCGGGCCTGGTCGTTTCCAGCAGCGCCAGCAGCGAGCGGTGATCCGCGGTCAACGCGCCCGCGACCTCGGTCTCGTGGTCGAACAGCACCAAAGCGGCGCGATCGCGCGCGCCCAACTCCTCGATCGCATCCCGGGCCGCCTGCAGCGCGCGTTCCCAGCGCTCACCGTATCCCATGCTGTATGAACGATCCAAAAGGATGATGCGATCCCGCGCTACCGAGGCCTCGCTTGCGGGCGTCAGCGGCAGCTCGAAAAACGGTTGCGCGAAGGCGAGGCATAGCAGAATCAAGGCGAGACAGCGCAGCAGCAGCAAAGACCGGTGATGCAGCGTGCGGCGCCGGTGCTCGCGCCGCGGCAGGCGGTGAATGAACATGAGCGAGGGGAACGGCGCGGACGCACGGTCCTGACGTCGCACGAGGTGCACCAGAATGGGCACCGCCAGGGCCGCCACTGCGGCGAGGAACAGGGGTGTCAGGAAGCCGACCGCCATCAGCGCACGTGGACCCGACGTTGACGCCCGGTCAGATACGCGAACAAGGCGTGATCGAGCGGCTGTTGGGTATCGAAGAAGCCGTAGTCCATATCATGTTCCCCCAGACGGCGGCGCAGCGTATCGATGTGGCCACGGATCGTTTGCCCATATTGTGCGCGCAGTTCCGCGGGTATAACGGGCAAGCGCTCGCCGGTCTCCATGTCTTCGAACTGACGGATATCGACCTCGGGCAAACGCAACTCGGCGGGGTCGAGAATGTGAAACACGACCACATCGTGGCCGCGATAACGCAGCTCCATCAGCGCATCGACCAGCACGGCCGGTTCGACATAGAGATCCGATATAACGGCGACGATGCCACGACGCCTGAGGTTTTGCGCAACTTTTGCGAAAGGTTCGGTGAGCTCGCTTGCGCGTTGGGGGGTGATGGTTTCGAGTGTGTGCAACACGCGATCGAAATGCTTCAACGACGGCGGCACCAGCGCGACGATGTCGCAGTCGAATGTTACTAGACCGACCCGGTCTCGCTGTTTCAACGATAGGTAACCGAGGCTGGCGGCCAAATAGCGACCATAATCGAGCTTCGACACGCCGCCCGGCCCGTAGTCCATCGAGCGCGAGACATCGAAAAGGATGGTGAAATGGGCGTTTGATTCTGCGAGAAATTCTTTCACGAACAGACGGTCGGTGCGCCCATAGACGCGCCAGTCGATCCGCCGAACATCGTCGCCGGGCGTGTACGCACGGTGCTCGGCGAAGTCCATCGACAGCCCGAGATAGGGCGCGCGGTGCAGGCCGCTGATGAAGCCGTCGACCACGGTCTTGGCGATCAGCTCGATGCTGGCGATGCGGGCGAGCACCTGTGGATCGATGAAGCGGGCCCCGGCGACGGGCGCGGTGTTATGATGAATCAGTGCCATGGTTGCGCGTCGCTACAAGCCCGAGGCGGGTGGCGGCACGGCCTCCAGCAAATCATCAATCACCCGGTCGGGACCGATACGCTCGCTCTCGGCACGGAAGTTGCGCAGGATGCGATGCCGCAGCACCGGGTGAGCCAAGGCGCGGATGTCTTCGAGATTGACATGGTAGCGGCCCCGCGTGAGCGCGCGCGCCTTCCCGCCGAGCACCAAGTATTGGGCCGCGCGCACGCTGGCGCCGTAAGACACCCACTGTTCGATGAAGGGCGGCGCTCCCGTGTGTCCGGGCCGGCTCGCCCGCACGAGCGCCAACACGTAGCGCATGACGGGCTCCGAAACCGGCACTCGGCGCACCAGGCGCTGATAGGCGCGTATCTCCTCGCCGCGCAGCACGGGCTCGAGCGCGTGATCCTGCGTGGCGGTGGTGGCGCGAATAACCTCGAGCTCATCTGTTTCTGGCAGATAGTCCATCACGATCTCGAACATGAAGCGATCGAGCTGGGCCTCGGGCAGGGGATACGTTCCCTCCAGCTCGATCGGATTCTGGGTTGCGAAGACAAAAAAGGGCTCTTTGAGCTCGTAGGTCTTTCCTTGCACGGTGACGCGATGTTCTTGCATCGCTTCGAGCAGCGCCGCCTGAGTTTTCGGTGGCGTGCGGTTGATCTCGTCTGCCAACACGACATTGGCGAACACCGGCCCGGGAAGGAACACTAGCTCGCGGCGGCCGCTAGTCGGATCCTCTTGCACCAGGTCGGTAC